>NZ_BDLQ01000132.1:0-109575 GCF_002049255.1 Carboxydocella sp. ULO1
AGTGTACCAGGTATTAGCACCACTTTCGCGGTGTTATCCCTGTCTGAAGGGCAGGTTGCTCACGCGTTACTCACCCGTCCGCCGCTAAGCCGCTTGAGAGCAAGCTCCCTTACGGCTCCGCTCGACTTGCATGTGTTAGGCACGCCGCCAGCGTTCATCCTGAGCCAGGATCAAACTCTCCGAATATATCTCGAAAAGTTTTTATCCGAAATTTAGTTACTCGTGAAACTGACGAGTCCGTTTTACGGTGTAGAACATCCTGTTCAGTTTTCAAGGATCTGTTCTTTTCGGTTGATTATAGGCTTCGCATTACTGCGTTATCTGCTCGCCTCTAATCAACCTCAGTATGACCTCTTCCCGGATTCGAACCTCGAACATCCAACTTCGAACCTCGCATCAGCGACGTTAGTTATAATATCACATCGGTAGCTTTTTTGTCAACTACAAATTTTATTTTTTCATCGGGGGAACTTGTCCCCCGACGCTTGCATATAATAACACACAGAGAATAAACGTGTCAATAGTTTTTTGTTTTTATTGTGGGGCTGCGCGGTGGCCTAAACCAATAGCGACCTCATCCAAATGTAAAAGTCCTATACCAAAGAAAACGGCTACGCTAATATGGTCTTGATAACGAGCAATACCAATTTTGCCACCTACGTTTAACCCAACTGCTTTAGGCATGATTTGAGCCAGAGCTTCTCGGGTTGCACCTGCAACCGCTCCTTCGTCGGCATGGGTATCTTTGATAACGCCTTCTCGTTTAGCTGCCACAACAGCTCTCTCTACAATTTTTGCCACTGAAGGTACAAACTCACCACCATAATCTACTGCTGCAGTTTTTATCCCAATTTTGGCAAATTCGTTTTTCAAATTTTTTTCTTCTTCTCGGTCGGATGTTAACGCCATACGAATTGCAACAGCGGCAATTCGCTTGCTGCCAGTTGGTGCATGAACCAACGATATCACCTCATTAAACTCTCTGTAGCGTTAATTAATTATATCTAACAATTTGTATACAAGCAATATCACTCGGTGAATATTTCCGCCCGCTGACCTGCTTTTATTGACAATTGCCCCTTGCTTACTCTGCCCCGTTCAGTCCATTTCTCAACCTGCACAGTTATTGTTTTATTAAGTCTATTATAAATCGTAATGCGATCACGGTTCTGGGAGGGTATAGTTACCTCCCCCAGTAAAAAATCTGCAATCGCTATACCATTTCTTTCTACTATTATTGCAGCTGATTGGCTAAAGTTTTCAGGTATGAGGCGCCAGTAATAATCTGCTTGATTTTGTTCGGTGCTAAAAACAGATATAGCTTCTTCAGAGTAATATATATGTCCCTTGGGGTCATGATGATTTTCTAAAAAGGCTGAGACTTTAAAATACCCCTCCATTGGTATTGAATTGTCCCACAATTGATAAAAGCCTATGCTCAAAATTGTTAAGATGGCTACTGCCGTAATAGCTCGAAATACATAATCCCAGGCAGGCATAATAATCCCTCCCGCAATATCATATGCCTGCCTCCTGGTCTCTTATGTAAAAATTTGTTTGATTATCGATTGTTTAGACGTTTCTCCCATAATTCTTTGGTTCTCTTCAATTCAGTAAAAAGACGAAACAGCAGTCGTTCTATTTCCAACCTATCCATGACAAAGTCCGCAGGAGCAAGGATCTCAATCTTGCGAAACTCATCTCGCACAATAAAGGGCAAAATCTCCTCAAGGGTATCACAGCGGACAGTTATAATCAAGGGCGCAAAGGCCATTTCCCTGCCATCCACTTCATCAGTCACGGTATAGATGTCTAGACCCATGTCTATTTCTTCGACAATTACCCCTTGCCAGGGTACGTTCCGCAGCAATGCTGCCTGCTGATCCCGGATTTCTTCAGCCATTTTTTCTGGAGACTTACCTCCAAATAAAGCTTTCTTTCCAGTCCCTTTAAAATCCAGGCGAATTCTCGCCCGTACCGGTGATATTACAACTTGGTTATTTTCCAGAGATTTAACCATAGATAAACCTCCAAACTTTTTCTAATACTCAATACCCCTTCTCGCTGAAATTCCCTGTTGAAATGGGTGCTTTATCTCTTTCATTTCTGTAACCAGATGGGCCGCTGCAATGATTTCCGGCGGAGCATTACGCCCGGTTAGGACCAACTCCACCAGAGGAGGCTTATTATTGATCAGTTCTAGAACTTCTTTCGTGGAAATTAGCTCAAAATAAATTGCATTTAGTACTTCATCTAAAATAATAATATCAAATTCATCGGTAGCCATAATCTTTCTAGTTTTTTCTAAAGCCATGGCAGCTTGTCTTATATCTTCGGCTGTAGCTTCCCCTTTTTTGACAAAGCATTGACCACATCCCCGGCAAGAATCTTCCCCCTGGCGAATAAGGTGACTGTAGGGACAGCCACGACCGTACTGGCTGAATTGAATGTAAGGATAAAGGCGATGCCAGGTAGCTAGCTCCCCATAATAACCGCTACCTTTCATGAATTGAATAATATAAACTTTAAAACCATGACCAATAGCCCGTAAAGCCAGGCCAAAGGCAGCCGTAGATTTTCCTTTGCTATTCCCTGTATAAACCTGAATTAGCCCCTGTGTTAAGCGCTGACGCATTTTCTCCTTCTCCCTTCCCTGAAGCTAAAAAAATTATTCTCCCCTGTCTGGCACTTTTCCTGCCGGACAGGGGATTTTTTTCTACCAGGTCAGGTCTCTGGAGCCACATAACCCGCAAGTATCAAAGTACCGCCTGGGGTTTTCATAGGCCAGTTGCGCCGTGTCCAGATCTGCTCCCGTTGCCTCCATAGTACTGATAAAACCCTCATCGTCAAAATTAGCATAAAGGCCAGTCGGGGGACCACAGGCCTCGGGGACAGGTGGAGGAATCAGGGAACTGGAGAAGTTCACTGTGTTTCCACAATTATTGCAGCGTGGCATTATTCTCCCTCCTTCGTTGTAGTAGTATTTACCAGTGAGACTGCTTCCATACATGAAAACTTATCAGAAAAGAAATGCTATTACTGGAGGTGTGATTATGAAAAGAGTAGTAACAGCTCTTTTTAACAATGCCGGTGATGCCATTAAAGCCGTTCAAGAAATCAGTCCGTTTCTCGGACCAGATCAGGTTTCCTTAGTTACTAAGCTAAAATCCGATAATGAAGAGGTATTAGGAGGCCCAAAAGGGATACTCCTGTATACCAGTCGTATTTATGGCCAGTCTGAACCATTGGCTCCGCTGCAGGGGCTGTATCCTGTTGAAATAGTGGAACTCGAAAAGCATGGTACCTTCGCAGCTGTTGGCCCCCTGGCGGATGCAATTATGCAACCAGACAAGAGCATTGCTGATGCTCTGTCCTACCTGGGAGTTCATACTGAGGAGGCTAACTATCTGGCTACAGAAGTGCTGGAAGGCAATACCCTGGTAGCGATTGAATCAGATAACAGCAAAATTAATGAGATCGGTAACCTCCTGGCCAATTATGGCGGTTATGCAGTCAAGAAATGGGACAGAGATCTTGACCATGCTCTTTACCCCTACGGTTAAATTGGGACTTGCCAAGTCCCGCCTCCCATTTTAAAATAGAATCAGGGAGGTGGGAAACCATGCCACGGGTAAAAAAGTTTGGTACTTTCCGGTTGAACAGCATGGGGAAGAGCATTGAAATCAACATGGATCATGGATGTGGTATCTGTGATAGTGAAGAATTCCGGCATCTCAACACCCGTTTAGTGGATGAAAAGGGCTGGGTTTCAGAATTCAAGTGTAATGGTTGTGGTGATGTCATTCGTTTATCCCATCATCACCACAATGTTATCGACTAAAAATATAACCCCGTTCCACAGGGGGAACGGGGTGTCCTGTTTTATAGCCTTTTTAATAATTCCTGGCGTAATTGCTCATAACCAGGTTTACCCAGTAAAGCAAACATATTCTTTTTATATGCCTCTACACCAGGCTGGTTAAATGGATTTACCCCCAGTAAATAGCCACTTATTCCACAGGCCTTTTCAAAGAAATAGACTAACTGGCCAAAATAATATGGATTATTGGCAGGTATATTGACAACCAGTGCCGGTACCCCGCCATCAGCATGGGCCAAGAGAGTGCCGGCAAAAGCTTGCTTATTGACAAAATCAAGCGACTTCCCGCTAACAAAATTCAGGCCATCACTGTCATCGGGATCTTCGGGTATGAACAATTCTGCTGTAGATTGTTCAAACATGAGAACGGTTTCAAACAGATTGCGCAAACCTTCCTGTAAATACTGCCCCAGGGAATGCAGGTCAGTGGAAAACTCTACTGCCGCAGGAAAGATACCTTTGCCGTCTTTACCTTCGCTCTCTCCATATAACTGTTTCCACCATTCGGCAAAGGAATGTAACTGGGGTTCATAGCTGACCAGTACTTCCAGAGTCTTGCCTTTGGCATACAAAAGATTACGTAGAGCTGCATACTGGTATGCCGGGTTCTGTTCCAGGTTTTGGTTAGCATACAACTCCATGGCCTCGCGCGCCCCGGCCATGATTTCCTCAATGTCAATCCCGGCCGCAGCTATTGGCAACATTCCCACTGCCGTAAGTACAGAATAACGGCCCCCGATTTCGTCTGGAATAACAAAGGTTTCATAGCCTTTTTCGGTAGCCAGGCGTTTTAAAGCTCCCCGGTTCCTGTCAGTGGTAACATATATCCGTTCCCGGGCCCCTTCAACCCCATATTTGCGTTCCAGCAGCTCCCGGAAGAAGCGGAAAGCAAGCGCCGGTTCGGTTGTGGTTCCTGATTTTGAAATAACGTTTAGTGCCAGCTCCTTACCTTCCAGTACTTCTAATAGATGTTTTAAATATACCGGACTCAGGTTATTACCGGCAAAATAAATTTCCGGTGCCTGTCTTTTCTCCGCCTTAAGTTGATTGCGGAAAGTGTGGCCAAGCAGTTCAATCGCAGCTCTGGCCCCCAGATAAGAACCCCCAATACCGATAACAATCAGGGCATCTGCCTGTTCCTTGATGCGGGCAGCAGCATTTTTTATTCTCTCAAACTCCTGGCGATCATAGGTTTGTGGCCATTCAACCCAGCCAGTGAATTCCTGGCCGGGTCCTTTCTTTTCATGTAGCAGCTGGTGAGCGAGCTTAACAGCCGGTGCCAGCTGGCTTAATTCCTCCTCACGAACAAAAGCTAGTGCTTTGCCATAGTCAAGGGTGATGTTTTTCATAAGCTACCTCCTCTGGATTTGATTTATAATGCATGCCCAGGCTGTTTAGCGATTAAGCCAGAAGGCCCGCCGTTCCATATAGGGAACAAATCCCTGACTGCTCCAGAAATTACGGGCGATTTCATTTTCCTGGGCATTAGCAATTTCCACCAGTTCCACGCCGTTTTTTTCAAACCACTCCAGAATAGCGCGTAAAAGGGCTTGTCCAATGCCCTGCCGTCTGCGACTGGCCCGGACTCCCAGTTCAGAAATAAATCCAAGGCGTGTAATAGTGAAAATTGGGGGCCGGGTCAACAACATACCATGGCAAAAACCCAGTACCTCACCATGTTCTTCTGCCAGAATCAAAAAATTGGTAGGATCTGCTAGTAGCGTATTGAGATAGCGAAAATAATTTTCCCTGGCTCCAGCCGCCAGCCGATATTGTTCCCCGTATTGTTCATGGAAAACAGCCAGTTCATACCATAAAGCTGTAATCCCGTACAAATCCTCACGGGTTGCCTCACGCACAATCATCCCGGTCTCCCCCATTTATTTCCTCTCAATCCTGGCTATTTGCCTGAGTTTCCTGATCTCTTCACTGTTTAGATAACGATATCCACCCTTCTTAAGACCTTTTAAATTTAAAAAAGCGAAGCTGGAACGTTTCAGAAATAGAACCGGATGACCTATGTACTGGCACATGCGTCTAACCTGGCGTTTCCTGCCTTCATGAATGGTAATCTCCAGCCAGGCTCTTCTGCCTTCCTTGCCTGCTAACCTGACCTGTGCCGGAGCCGTCATCCCGTCTTCCAGAGGGACCCCCTGGCGTAGTGCCTGCAATTTTTCCTCCTCCGGTACCCCTTCTACCAGAGCCAAATAGGTTTTGGGTACTTTATAGCGCGGGTGGGTAAGAGCATAGGTCAATTCACCGTCATTGGTCAATAAAAGTAGTCCTTCCGTGTCATAATCCAGGCGACCGACGGGAAAAACCCGGGTCTTTACATCCTTAAGCAATTGTAAGACCGTAGGGCGCCCTTGCGGGTCTCTGACGGTAGTGACATAACCTCGCGGTTTATATAATAAAATATAAATTTTCTCATCGTTAATTTTTATCTTGTTACCATTAACTTCGATCAGGTCGCGCTCGGGATCAGCCTTAAAACCCAGTTCTTTTATCACTTTGCCGTTTACTTTCACTTTTCCTGCCAAAATCAGTTCTTCTGCCCGTCTCCGGGAAGCAATCCCCGCTTTAGCCAGGATTTTTTGCAATCTCTCCAGCGGCATCTTTTTTCCTCCCCTGTTATTAAGCAAAAGCCTGTTTACAAATAACAATTGCTGCCAGAAATGCCACAGCATCAGCCACTAACCCTGCCCAGGGAGCATGCCGAAATTTCTTGATCCCCACTGACCCGAAATAAAGGGACAGAATATAAAAAGTAGTTTCTGTACTACCCTGCATAACTGCAGCAATCCTGCCAATTAAACTATCCGGGCCATATGTCTTCATTATATCACCACTCAAAGCCAATGCACCGCTACCGGATAGTGGGCGGAGTATCGCCAAAGCCAGCAAATCCGGTGGTATATCAAATAAACCAAGAACAGGAGCCAAAGCTCTGCCGATAAAGTCCAGGGCCCCGGAGGCCCGAAATACATTAATGGCTACCAGCATCGCCACTAAATATGGTATCACTTTTATTGCTGTTGTAAAACCCTTTTCTGCCCCTTCGATAAAAATCTCATAGGCTTTAATCCGTTTACCTGCCGCTACTAAGATCACCAGAACCAGAAAAAACGGCACCAGCCAGCGGGAAAGCTCTTGCAGTGCAGTGATCACCACCATCGCCTCCTCCGCCACCAGCGATCCAGCAGCAGGCCAGCTCCCAGCCCGAACAATGTAGCCAGCATCGTGGGTCCGATAATGTCAGTAGGTTGCTGAGCTCCCAGTTTGGCTCGCAAGGCAATGACTGTTGTTGGAATCAAGGTAAAACAAGCGGTGTTTAGTACCAGAAATGTACACATAGCATTACTGGCTTCATCCCGGTAGCCATTCAGTTTTTGCAACTCCTGCATAGCCAGCAGGCCCAGAGGGGTGGCTGCATTGCCCAGGCCCAGTAAATTGGCAGCAATATTCATCAGCATTGCGCCCATGGCCGGATGCTGCACCGGAACGTCAGGAAAAAGTCTGATCAGGAGAGGACGCAAAAGCCTGGCCAGCCCATTTACCA
Source organism: Carboxydocella sp. ULO1 (assembly GCF_002049255.1). NCBI lineage: Bacteria > Bacillati > Bacillota > Clostridia > Eubacteriales > Clostridiales Family XVI. Incertae Sedis > Carboxydocella > Carboxydocella sp. ULO1. The sequence continues at coordinate 7,440 of NZ_BDLQ01000132.1, forward strand.
GCCCAGCTTCCTCAGCTATTCGCAAAATGCCCAGCCAGAAGGCCATAATGCCTACCAAACCCAGGGCCAGCTCCACCGCCTGTTGCGCTCCCTGCCAGGCAGCCTGAAGAACCCGGTCTATTTGCCCATTAATAGCCCCAAAGAGGAAACCGCAAAGCAGTAAACCGCTCCACAGCCAGTTGAGCATAAAAAAACCTCCCGACTTTTGCTACCTTCAATATACGCTCTGAGCGGGAGGAAAAGAACTTTTTATAATTCATAAATAACAGCAAAACCAAATTCTCTGGCTATTTTTTCCGCTTCTGCAACATCTTCTTCACCCCAGATGGACCAACCACCTTTGCGCACTCCCTGAACCAGCAGTTCCACTTCTCCCGGCCTGATCACCATCACCCGTTCTGACTGATTGCGGGCACTGCGTTGCATCTGAGCTATTTGCCGCTCAATAGCAGCTTCCAGATCCACATCCATTACTTTCAGAGCAATAAACAAACAGGAAAGGGCATCTTCCAGCTCCTTGCGGGCGCTTTCTTCATCCCCCCGTAACAGAGCCTTTAGGCTTTCTGCCACTTCTTCATTAAGATGGCTGATCACCTGCCGTGGATCCAAAACCTTGTACTTACGATTAGCCCAAATTGCTTCCACAGCTGCTCGTAATTCCATGCGACCCTACCCCTTTAGTGGCATTAAATTTTACCAACAATTATACCGCAAAGAAAAAAGGGGGACAAGCCCCTATCACTATAATCCCGCCCCGATATCTGTCTTGTTCTCCTCTTTTTCCTTGCTTTTTTTCCCACTGACAATGTTCTGTATTTTTTCCAGAAGACCGGGAGCCATGTCCAGCAATCGATCCACCACCGCATTTCCATCAACCGGCAAGAGCCGTACCTGATTCTGACCTACTACTAAAAATCCAACCGGTTGTACTGATACTCCTGCACCACTACCACCCCCAAAGGGTATGGCCTGGGTGTTATCTTTCTTGTTGCCCCCACCTAAAAGCTCAAACTCCCCGCCGCCAGCAGCAAAACCACAGCATACTCTGGAAACGGGAATTATCACCGTCCCATCCGGTGTTTCTACCGGATCACCCACTATGGTATTTACATCCACCATTTCCTTGATGCTTTCCATTGCTGTTTTCATCAATGCCTCAATGGGATGCTGGTCTGCCATCAGCTTTTCCCCCTTTTTTACACTTCCATAACCGCCAGAGCGTTTTCCCGGCGGCATTAATAATATGACCACAGGAAAGGTTTACTATGCACAAAAAACCTATTTGCCATTCCGAGGCAAGGAAATCAGGCCGATAGGCAAATTCTGCTGTACGGGAAGATGGAGCGAAAAAGCGGGGGATCATCCGGTTAACCAGGGCTACCCCTATCCAGACCAGACCAGAAAAGAGGCCAGTTAAGTGAGGGGCAAAAGGCCACCCTCCTTCTAGTTCCAGGCGCAATCTCAATACGCGGGCATGACGGCGCAAACTGTTAAACCAGGGTTCAAATGTATAAAGGTAATTGTTCAGATTGGTACCCAGGTAGTCCCGCAACACTTCTGACCAGAAAAAACGCAATTGCTTTTTATGCCAGTGGAGTTCCTGAGCCGGCCATTCCGAATAAAGCACAGTCCATCCCTGCCTGGCCAGAGCTAAACGCCAGATTATTTTTTTCTCTGTTCCAGTGCGTTTTATTTTTAATTCCAGATATACAGGCAGGCGGTAAAGAGCCCAACCAGCTAAGCCTATGAAGGCCAGGATAAGAAACCAATACAGGCCCGACACCGCACTTCCCCCTTAAATTTCGATCCCTTGTTAATTTAACCGCAAAAAAACCGCCCTATTCTTCCAGGGCGGTAAGAAATTCCTCCAATGGGGGTAGATCAGCCAGACTTTGCAAACCAAAGTGGCTGAGAAACATTTCGGTTGTTCCATACAGGATAGGTTTACCCAGACCCTCCCGGCGGCCTACTTCCTTGATCAGGCCTCTTTCCAGCAGAGTATTGATGGCCTTCTCAGTTTTCACTCCCCGGATGAGCTCGATTTCGCTCCGGGTAATTGGCTGCCGGTAGGCAATAATGGCCAGGGTCTCCAGGGCTGCTTTTGATAAAAAATTGCTTTGCTGAGGGCGAAACAAGTGCTCAATATAATGAGCAAATACTGGTTTAGTCACCAGCCGCCAGCCCTCAGTTCCTTGCAGTAACGTTAATCCCCGTTCCGGCCGTTGCAAATCTTCCTGCAATTTTTGCAGCTGTTCCTGCACTTCTTCCTGGCTGATGCCCAGGATTGTGGCCAGTTTTTCCTCAGTCAATGACTCAGTAGCAGCAAATAAAACCGCTTCCAGGGCTGCCTGTAATTCCTCGGAAAAGAGGGTGGTCACTCCTGTTCCTCCTCAATCATAATGGTGTTGTTGCCTTTAATCTCAATTTCGCCAAACAGCTGCCTTTGAAAAAGGGCAATCTTGCCCTGCCGAAACAGCTCTAAAATAGCCAGAAAGGTAGTAACAACCTCGGTTCGACTGGATCGCCTGGTAAACAGGGAAGAAAAAGTTATTCCTTCGGGGTAGAGGACCAGGTGGCGCAAAATCTCCCGCATTTTATCCCGTATCGAAAATTGTTCCCGAGTATAGGAAACAGGTTTGGGATCTTCCTGGTCCTCAGCCCGTTCCAGCACTTGCTTTAAAGCTGCCAGCAGCTGTTCCAGCGTCACCCCGGCCAGTGGATTCCGGGGGCAAAAGAGATATTCATACAGCTCGCGACAGTTCTGGCGAAAATACATCTGGCCCTGTTCTCTTTCCCGTATTTCCAGAAGCTGGGCTACAGCCTTGAACTGTTTATATTCCAGAAGTTTTTCCACCAGCTCCTCGCGAGGGTCTTCCTCATAGACCAGCTCGTCCTCTTCCTCCCCTTCCAGGCGCGGCCGGGGCAGAAGCATTTTAGCTTTAATGGCCAGCAACTTGGCGGCCATGACCAGAAATTCGGAAGTAACCTCCAGATCCAGTTCCTGCATGGCTTGCAGGTAGTCCAGATACTGTTCCACCACAGTAGCAATGGGGATATCGTAAATATTCATCTGGTTTTTGTCAATTAAATGACATAATAAATCTAAAGGTCCAGAAAATGTTTCCAGCTGGATTTCGTAGGCCACCATCTTCTTCCTTTCTAAAACTTCAATGCCTCCCGGACCCGTTGCATTGTCGCCTCAGCTTTGCGGCTGGCCTTGTCCCTCCCGGCAGCCAGAACCTCTTCCACCAGACCCGCCTGTTCACTGTAATGTCTCCGCCTCTCCCTTAGAGGAGTCATTACTTCATTCAGACGTTCCGCCAGTTGCTTTTTGCAGTCAATACACCCAATACCAGCGGTACGGCAACCTTCGGCAATTTCCACAATAGCCGCAGGATTGTAGATTTTCTGATAGGTATAAACCACACATACGTCAGGATTGCCTGGATCCTGACGCCGAACACGGGCCGGATCTGTGACCATTTGTCGGATTTTTTGCCAGAGGCTTTCCGGCTCTTCTACCATGCTAATATCATTGCCATAGGATTTGCTCATTTTCCGTCCATCCAGACCCGGCAAAAGGGGAACCTCCCCCAAAATAGCCTGAGGCTCGGGAAAGAGCTGGGTCTGATAGAGATAGTTGAAGCGGCGCCCTACTTCCCGGGTCAACTCCAGGTGGGGTAACTGGTCCTGCCCGATCGGAACAGCATCGGCCAGATAGACGAGGATATCAGCCGCCTGCAGCAAAGGATAGCCCAGGAAACCATAAGTGTTGATATCCTTCCCCTGGTCACCAAACTGTTGAATTTGGTCTTTATAAGTAGGCACCCTTTCCAGCCAGGAAATAGGAGTGATCATGGAAAAAACCAGGTGTAGTTCCGCATGTTGCTGCACTTTGCTTTGCACAAAGATGGCCGCCTTTTCCGGGTCCAGACCAGCAGCCAGCCAATCCAGTACCAGTTCCCGGGTATTGGCCGCTATTTGTTCGGTATTTTCAAAGGCAGTGGTAATTGCATGCCAGTCAGCTACCATAAAGTAGCAATCATTTTCTTCCTGTAGTTTAACCCAGTTTTCCAGAACACTTAAATGACCGATATGCAAGCGCCCGGTCGGCCGCATGCCACTAAGTATGGTTTTTCTCTGCATTGACTGTGCTCCTTTCCCCATCTATGCTAGACTATTAAATTGGCTACAAATTGCAAGAAAGTAATTAATACATCCCGCAAGGGAACTAAAAGAACCCGATGAAAACCTGTTAGCAGCATCAAGAAAAGAATTGGATAGGAGTACTGTTCCAGCAGTTCCAGCCAGCGGGTATAGCGATAAGGCAACAGACCAAACAGGATTTTGGAGCCATCCAGAGGCGGAATGGGCAGAAGGTTGAAAACTGCCAAACCTACATTGATACTGAGAATTCCCTGCAAAATGATTTCAAGGACAGGAGATAGTTCAATTCCAAAACGGACCAACAACCCCCAGCTAATTACTGTCAGCAAGGCTATTAAGACATTAGTCAGCGGACCAGCCAGGCTTACCAGCATCATCCCTGTCCGCATATCTATTCGGCGGGTAAAGCGCACTGGATTGACAGGAACCGGTTTGGCCCAGCCAAAACCGGTAAAGATGAGCAACAATGTACCCACTGGATCCAGATGGGAAAGAGGATTTATATTTAACCGCCCTTCCCTTGCCGCTGTATCATCTCCCAGTTTATAGGCGACCCAGGCATGGGCAAATTCATGGAAAGCAAAACCCAATAATAAACCTGGTATACTCGCAATTAAGGAATATAAATCATTAAACATTAAATCCCTCTCTCCTTGCTATTTCTCTGGCCAATTGTATTTCATCCTCTCGCGTCACCGCTTTCCCATCCAGTTTAGAACGGCGGATCTCGGCCAGGATTGTACGATATACAGGTCCTCTGGGAATGCCCAGCTGAATAAGATCATTGCCGCTGATATGCAGTTTTAATTCGCGCCTGCGGGCATAATAGGCCTGCAACATGCCGTGGGGACCCGGTTTTTGAGTGGCCGCCAGGAAAAAAGCTCCTGCCTCCCAGCCCAATTCATCCAGATGGGCAGCCAATCGGCCCAGGGTAATCTGGGGCCATTCCCGCAACAGCAGCTGTACCTGGGGCCAGGCTTTCATGGCAGCGAGGATAGTGTCCCGTTCTACCGCTGCCAGCCGCATTCTTTCCACTACCTCTTCCTGCTGGGCCACAGGCAAACGGTACAACAACCCCATCATATAAGCCAGCCAGGGCTGGAATGCCTCTTTGCCTACCGCTTGTTCCTTCAACCATAAAATCTCCCTGGGTAAGGCCTCCAATACCAGACAACATTGCTGGTCCAGATTAAGCTCCGGGATAATCAGGTCCCAGAGACCTAATTCCTGCATGCGGAAAATAGCCTTGGAAGGATTGTCCTCACTAAAAATATGTTTCAGTTCCTCCCTGATCCGGTCATAGGATAGTTTGGTCAACCACTGATCCTTAATAGCCTGTTGCGCCAGCCGCAAAGTGGTAGTCTCCATTAGGAAATTATATCTCTGTTCAAACCTGATGGCACGTAAAATTCTGGTGGGGTCTTCTACAAAGGAAAGATTATAGAGAACCCGGATCACCCCTTCTTCTAAATCCCGCCGACCGCCAAAATAATCCACCAGCTGACCAAAGTTGTCCCGGGACAAATCGATGGCCATGGCATTGATGGTAAAATCGCGGCGGTACAAATCCTCCCGTAAGGTAGATTTTTCCACCCTGGGCAGGGCAGCGGGGTATTCATAGTATTCCGTTCTGGCGGTGGCCACATCGATTTTAAAATCATTGGGGAGGATGACTATGGCCGTGCCGAATTTTTCGTGGGTACGGACACGGCCGCAGAAAAACTCGGCCAGTTCCTGACCAAAAGCAATACCATCCCCCTCTACCACCAGATCAATATCAAAGTTTTCCACTCCCAGCAAAAGGTCCCGTACAAAACCGCCTACCACATAAACCTGACGGTGATTTTTGGTCGCTACATAACTGATTTTAGCCAGCAAATCAGTGATTTCCGCCGGCAAGCGCTCCTGCAAAAGCTGTTTTATGGTCTTGCGCTCCCCGCTGGCGTCCTCTTCCGGCAAATAAACGGCCTGAATGCGATGGGGCAATAAATCCCCGTGTAGAGTTCGCAGAACGTCGGTCCTGGAAACGATACCTACCAGCCGTCCCTGCTCAACCACCGGCAGGCGGCCAATATTATGTTCAATCAATAATCTTTGAATTTCCGGCAAAGGTACATGCGGTTCAATGGTAATCACCTTACGGCTCATATAGCCTTTGACCGGAGCATGCCCCAGATTGTGCAGCTGGGCTTTATCAATGTCCCGCCGGGAGATAATCCCCACCAAATCCAGGTTTTCATTGACAACAGGTAAGCCGGAATGGCCATAGCGTAACATGATTTTCCCGGCTTCGTCAATGGAGGTATGAGGAAAAACGGTCTTAACGGGAGCTGACATCAGATCCCGGGCAGTTAGCAAGGGCCGGATCCGTTCTTTCATGATTTGTTCCAGTTGCTTGAGAACTTCATCCAAAGTCATATCTTTCACACTTGCAGATGCTGCCTTGGCATGACCAGCCCCACCAAAGGGTTCCAGCAAGTCAGCCACATCCACCCCTTCGCAGCGGCTGCGAGCTACAATTTGCACCCGATCTTCCATTTCTACTGCCGCAATGATCACATCCACTGCTTCTATTTCCCCCAGCTTGTGCACCAGCAATGCCAGCCCGCTGATAAATTCCTCCCCGCTGGAACGGCTGAGCAACACCTTGACCCCATTGACCAGATGATGCTGGGCATTGATGATCAGGCGGTTAAGCAACTGTTTCTGGCTTTCCGTCAGGGGGCGTTCAATGAATTCCGCCAGGAGCTTCAGGTTAGCTCCCTGGCGAAGTAAATATGCCACTGCTGCCGCATCCCGGGCCGTGGTTGTGGTAAAGGTCAAGGAGCCGGTATCTTCATAAATACCGATGGCCAGCAAAGTGGCTTCCAATGGATGCAGAGGCAAGCCCGCCCTTTGGATTTCCTCCACCAGCAAGGTGGTGGTGGCCCCCACCTGGTCCACCACTTCCACCTGGCCTTTTACATCCTCTTCATTGCGGGGATGATGGTCATAGATAATCACTTCCAGGCCGGGTTTACCGATGATTTTAGCCACTGGTCCCAGGCGAGAAGCGGTTTTGGTATCAACAACAATCACTTTCTTGACTTTATTTAACGGAATTTCTTTTGCCTTTCTGATCTGAAAAGTATCTTTATAAAGGGCCATAAACTCTTCTACATTGCGGCACATTTTCCCAGCTGCCACCAGAACAGCTTCCGGATGCAGTTTTTTGGCAGCCACCATGGCTGCCAGCCCGTCGAAATCCGTATTGCTGTGGCTGATAATTATCTCCATCTCCGTCCTCCGCCCTCGCTTACTTTACCCTTGTATTATAGCAGAAACAGGCCTGGATTGCTATTTTTTGCAGCAATCAGAGCAGTCCCCAGATTTCCCCGGCATATTCCCTGATGGTTCTGTCACTGGAAAAACGGCCCGAACAGGCGATATTGGTCAAGCTCATACGTTGCCAGCGCTGGAAATCCCGGTATAAATTGTCGATTTTAGCCTGGGCTTCGGCATAAGGCAAAAAGTCCTTGAGGACAAAAAACTCATCACTGTGGGTCAAACTGGAATAAATATTGCTGAATTCTTCCCTGGCAGCGGGCAAAAAGCCATTGATCAGGGAATCCACCACTCGTTTTAGCCGCGGCAGGGAATTATATAAATACCAGGAACTGTAACCGCCATGTTCATAATAGTGCATTACCCTGTCTGCAGTAAGCCCAAAGAAGACAATATTATCCTCTCCTACTGCTTCTCCAATTTCAATATTGGCACCATCCCGGGTTCCTATGGTAATAGCTCCATTCATCATGAATTTCATATTGCCTGTACCCGAAGCTTCTTTTCCTGCCGTTGAGATCTGTTCACTCACCTCAGCCGCAGGCATGACCAGCTCCGCCAGGGAAACCCGGTAGTTTTCCAGAAAACAAACCTGTAAACGGTCATTAAAGCGGCGGTCATTGTTGATTTTCTCGGCAACTGTATTGATAAGTTTAATAATACTTTTAGCCATATAATAGCTGGGTGCTGCTTTACCGCCAAAAATAAAGGTACGGGGTACCAGGTCCAGGTTGGGCTCATCCAGCAAGCGCAGGTACAAGTCCAGTACATGCAGAATATTTAAGAGTTGGCGCTTATAGGCATGAATACGTTTCACCTGAACATCAAACAGAGAAGCCGGGTCTACTTTCAGACCACAATGCTGGTAAATAAACCGGGCCATCCTTTCCTTGTTCTGACGCTTGATAGATGCCGCCCTCTCCTGTAAATCCCGGTTATCAACGAGGGGTAACAGACGTTTCAGTTCTTCCGGTTCCCGGATCCAGCTATCCCCAATCACTTCTGTAAGCAGTTCCGCCAGCTGCGGATTAGCTTTTAACAACCAGCGGCGATGGGTAATACCATTGGTTTTGTTAGTGAATTTTTCGGGAAAATACTCGTAAAACTCCCGCATTTCCCTGGTTTTCAAGATCTCTGTATGAATTCTGGCCACTCCATTGACCCGGTAACTACCAGCCAGAGCCAAATGAGCCATTTTTACATAACCGTCTGCCACTACCGCCATCCGGTGGATACGCTCCCAATCACCGGGATATCTCCCCCAGAGAGCCCGGCAAAAACGTTCATTTATCTCCTCCACGATCATGTAAATCCTGGGCAAAAGCTGTTTGAACAGCTCAATAGGCCATTTTTCCAGGGCTTCAGCCAGAATGGTATGGTTGGTATAAGACACGGTTCTAGTGGTTATATCCCAGGCTTCATCCCAGCCCAGCCCTTCTTCATCCATAAGTATCCGCATTAACTCAGGAATTACCAGTACCGGATGGGTATCATTAACCTGGATAGCGATTTTTTCCGGCAGCAAATGCCACTGATTGGCGTAGCATTTTTTGAAATAGCGCAAGATACTCTGTATACCGGCAGAGACAAAGAAGTATTGCTGTTTTAAGCGCAGTTCCCGTCCTTTATATGTATTATCATCCGGGTACAGTACCTGGGAAATAGCCTCCACCGCATATTTATATTCTACTGCCTTCAGGTATTCCCCTCGGCTAAAACAGGCGAAATCGAATTCCGTCCTGGCCACTTCTGCACTCCATAAACGCAGGGTGTTAACACAATCATTGCGATAACCGATGATGGGAATGTCATAAGGCACTGCTATTATTTCCTCATAGTTTTCATGAATAAAATTCAACCGGCCCTGTTTTTCCTCCACCCTGACCTGACCACCAAAGCGCACCTTAACTGCTTTATCCGCCCGCCGGGTTTCCCAGACATTCCCTTCTTTCAGCCAATTTTCCGGCAGCTCTACCTGATAGCCATTAACAAGTTTTTGTTCAAACAGCCCGTATTTATATCTGATACCACAACCGTGGCCAGCCAGTCCCAGCGATGCCAGGGAGTCGAGAAAACAGGCTGCCAGTCGGCCTAAACCGCCATTTCCCAGGCCTGCATCCGGTTCCACTTCTTCCAGCAGGGAATAGTCCACTCCCAGTTCCTGTAAAGCCGCTTGCCAGTTCTCCTGCCAGCCCAGGTTGATTAGATTATTGCTCAATAGACGCCCTAACATGAATTCCAGGGAAAAATAATAAACCTGTTTTGTCTGTTGCTGGGCATGTCGTCGTTTGGATTCCACCCAGCGCTGGTAAATGGCTTCCCGCACCAGATGTCCCAGCACCTGATATTTCTCCTGCTCTGTCGCTTCTTCCAGCGTTTTGCCAAACAAAGCTGCCAGTTTCTCGAGAAATGCCTGCTTAAAACTCTCCTTGTCTGCCAGCATGCCACACCCTCCTCTAATCTGTGCTCTTATATATCTATTCTCACATACTTTTGCAATAGTAGCAATCCTTCCCTTTATATTATATAATAATTTGCAAAAACAGGAGGGTGTAGAGATACGTGGTCAGCCACTTTCTGCTGTTATCGGGGTTTCTTAGCTGTGGTATGAATCAACCTGTGGAAACCCCGGTGGTTCTGGAAATAAAAAAAGGCAAACTCCAGCGGCTCATTCCCTGGCAGGCTTACCCTGCGGACTTACCTGCTCCCGATACAACCTATGCTGATTGTTATGCCCTCACCCCGCTGGCAGATGCCCATGTCCATCTGGCTCTAGACGGGGTGGATTTTGCAGCTGCCCGGGCCCGCTGGAACGACGAAACAGGTATGCACCATATGTGGCAAACTAATCTGGAATCGATGGCCAGAGCCGGTGTGCTGGCAGCCCGGGATGGCGGGGACCGCCAGGGCTGGGCCCATCGTCTCGCCGCCCAATTGGACAGCCTTTTTTATATACATACCACCCATCCCGCCTACTGTCGGGAAGGGGGATATGGTACTGCCTTTGCCCATCCCCTGGGGCGTAATGCCATGCCTCCCTGGGGCGAGCTGACGACACAAATTAGAGCCAATGGCTCCCGGCACCTGAAACTGATGCTCTCAGGCATTATTTCCTTTACCGAATACGGCCAGGTCGGGCCCTGCCAGTTTACAGAGAAGGAATTGTCCGCTTTAGTAGCTCAGGCCAATGGGGCAGGATTACCCCTCATGGTACATGCCAGCGGTGCTGAAGCCAGTGCCTTAGCTGCCAGTTGCGGGGTACACAGTCTGGAACATGGTTACTTCCTCACCGAATCCACCCTGATCCAGCTAGCGCAAAAGGGCATTTACTGGGTCCCCACTCTGGCTCCGGTAGCCGCTCAGGCCCCGGCCTATCCGGTAGCAGCCCGCAGCCTGGATAGGCAAATGCAAATGGTAGAACTGGCCCGGCAACTGGGAGTGCCGGTAGTAGCAGGCAGTGATGCCGGGGCCACAGGAGTCAGACATGGTTTTGGCTTACTGAAGGAACTGGAGCTCCTGGGTCAGTGTGGCTACTCACCACTGGAACTGCTGACAAAGGTTTTGCGCCACACCTGGCAATCCCTGAATCCTGACCTGGATCCTGTCTGGCCTCTCCCGGCCTTGAACCTGTATCGCCAGCCGCCCTGGCAAAAGCTTTCTGCCCTTTCTGCCGATCTGATTACCATCCTCTGGTTGGGAGATGATGAAATTGCAAGAACAACACTGGCAAAAAGTCACCTTAAGTTTTCCCCGGCCTCGTCTGACTGACCCGACGGCAGTTTTACAGGCCGGACTGGAAAGGTTATGGCAGCAGCAGCCCCTGGCAGCCGGAGCTACCGTGGCCATACCGGTAGGCAGCCGGGGCATAGCCGTTTTACCCACCCTGCTCAAACAAATTCTGGATTTTTTGCGTCAGCGTCAGGTTACTCCCTATTTGATTGCCGCCATGGGCAGTCATGGCGGTAGTACCGCTGAAGGACAATTGCGGGTCCTGGCTGAACTGGGTATTAGTGCTGACACTATGGGCTGCCCGGTATATCCCGGGGTTGTTACCCGGGAAACTGACAGGCTGAAGAATGGCACCCCGATATTTACCCTGGAATTACCGCTGCCCACCAATGCTATTCTGTTAATTAACCGGGTTAAACCTCATACTTCTTTTACTGGTCCCTGGGAGAGCGGTCTGGTCAAAATGCTGGCTCTGGGTATGGGCGGTCCTGCTGGAGCAGCAGCCTTACATGCTGGCGGCCCCCAGAGCTTAAGCCAGCGTCTGGGTGAAGCCGCCCGGCTGCTGCTTACCCGCCTGCCGATCTGGGGAGGCATAGCCATTCTGGAAAACGCCTATCAGGAACTGGCCGACCTGGTGGCTCTTACTCCTGCAGAAATTCTGGCAGAAGAACCACAATTACTGGCCCGGGTTAAAGGCTGGCAACCCCGTCTGCCCTGGTCAGAGATCGATTTGCTGATGGTGGAGGAAATCGGGAAATGTTTTAGTGGCACTGGAATGGATACCCATGTTATCAATCGCCTGGGTATTCCCGGCCTACCTGCACCAGCTCCCTCTCCTCTGATCAAACTGATTCTGGTTTTGGACCTGGCCCCGGCATCCCAGGGCAATGCCTATGGAATCGGACTGGCTGATCTTACCACCCGGCAGCTGGTCAACAAGATTGACTGGACAGCCACCTATGCCAATGCCTTAACTACCGGATTTCTTGAGCGAGCCAAACTACCCCTCGTAGCTGCCGACGAAAAAGAGGCCCTGCACTGGGCCTCCAGAATACTGGGACATCGTCCCCGCTTAACTGTCAGAATTAAAAATACTCTGCAGCTGGATACCGTCTGGTTATGGGAAGAAACTGACTAGGGAACTGCCGGTCCAGGTTGCCAGTTGACCTCTACCACGGTCCCGGCTGCTTTTAGCATATTATATACCGGACAGCGTTTTTTGATTTGCTGGGCCAGGCGTTCCAGCTGTTCCTGATTGGCAGTGCTATCAATGCTAATCTCCTGTTTCACCCGGGTAAAATAGGGAGGTACATCTCCTTTACCCATAATACCATCGGTATTTAATTCCCCTTCTGCCCGCATCATCAGACCATTGACTTTAATGGCCATTTCTTTCGCAATCATTACCGCCATTACGGTGGTACAACCCAGTAACGAAGCCAGGACATATTCCATCGGGGTGGGAGCTGAATCCTGTCCGCCCAGATCTCCGGGCTCATCCATGGTTACGGGGGAAAACTCCCTGATGGTAATTTCGCTTTTCATTTGTTCTACCCAGTGGCTTTTAGCCTGCAATGTAATAATCATGGGCCTTACCTCCTGTCAGTTATTTCACTAACAGGATGGCGAAAGGGCCCTATTCTTATGCATGCCTTTCGGCATTAAAAAGGCGGTCCAGTAGTTCGGGCAGCACTTTTTCCGCTTCCGCATTTATTACCTCCACCCTGGCCCCGGCCAGGCGAGCTCGTTCGGTAACATAGCGGGCAGTGGAAGTATAAAAGGAAGTGCCAATAACCAGCAACAGTTCGGCATCAGCCACCAGATCCAGGGCCTGGGGCAACTGGGCCAGCCAGTCGCCATATAAGACGACATTGGGTTGCAGCACCTCCCGGCAGTCAGAACAAAAATGATTGTCTTTAACTACTGTAAAAGGATATTGGCGTTGACAGACCGGACAAAAAACATAGTCCAGATTGCCGTGAATTTCCACTAGCTCTTTGGTCCCGGCTTTACGGTGCAGGCCATCAATATTCATGGTTATTACCGGAATCTGATAGCGGGCCAGGGCCAGATGAGCAGGATTAGGTTCTGCCTGGCTTATTCTTTCATACATTTGCCACAGCTTCTGGTAGAACTCCTGCGGCTCCTCTTGAAAATAGTTCCGGGTCAGGTAGTCTCTGATTCCGGGCATTTCTTCAAAAGTAGGTATACCACTGGCTTTAGAAATGCCAGCTCCGGTGAAGGCGATTATTTTCATCCTTCTCACCTCTGCTCCTTAGAGATGAACATAATTTATCGGGTCCTGAAAACCTGCCCGGGAAAAACCCTGTAAACGCAAAAGACAGGCATCACAACGACCACAGGCCTTTTCTCCCCCCCGATAGCAGGTGGTTGTAAGGTGCAGGGGAGCCTTCAGCTCCATACCCAGTTTAATAATACCAGCCTTATCCAGATTGATTAAGGGGGTTACAATCTCGATTCTTTGAGCATCCCTGGTTGTCGCTTTAGTCGCATAATCCACTGTGGCCTGAAAGCGCTGGATAAACTCCGGTCGACAATCGGGATAGCCGGCATAGTCAAGGGCATTGACCCCGATATATATCCGTTCTGCTCCTACCACTTCAGCATAGCCGACGGCATAACTGAGGAAAATCAGATTGCGGGCTGGAACATAAGTAGGGGGAATGTCCTTGCGCTCTATATCCCCTTCCGGTACTTCCATTGTCCCCGTCAGGGCACTGCCCCCGATAGCATCCATGTTGGTAGTAATAATTAAATGCCGGGGACAGTGATAATATTCGGCAATCTGGCGGGCACTGTCCAGTTCCCGTTTGTGGCGCTGGTTATAATCAAAGGAAATGGGATATAGCTCATAACCATCCCGGTGCGCTAAAGCCAGACAGACGGTGGAATCTATGCCCCCGGATAATAAGACAACCGCTTTTTTCATGTTCTTTGCTCTACCTCCATTCTCATCCATAAGTATAACCTATTTTGATGCTTTTGCAACAGTTATAACGCCAAAAAACAGGCCACCCAAAACGGGTGGCCTGTTTTTTACTCCTCAATTTCAATGGCCCCTACCGGACAACCATCCGCCGCATCCCGGGCACTGGCCTCAGCCTCCGCTGGAACTGGATCCGCAATAACCAGGGACAATCCGTCCTCCCCTAGCTCAAACACCTGGGGACAAATGGCGGCGCAGGCTCCACAGCCAATACACAGATCCTTATTCACTCTGGCTCTCATTTTCCCTCACTCCTTTCTGTTCTTAATCCAATTATACCATCCCCTGCCAGCAACTCCTGTGACCGGGCTCACAATTGCTGTCTTTTTTTGTATAATCCTCAACTAACGGCAAAAAATAAAATAAATCCACAGCAAGGAGGAGCAAACCATGACCGATACCTACTATCACGCCCTTTTAAGAAAAGGCTACACCCGGCGCGATTTTTTACGCCTGTGCACCATTCTCACTGCTACCATGGGTCTGGATGCCTCCTTTATTAGCCAGGTTGCTCATGCTCTGGAAACCAAACAGCGATTACCGGTTATTTATCTGGAATTGCAACTATGTACCTGTTGTTCCGAATCCTTTATCAGAACCGCCCATCCCCTCTTTTCAGACCTGATCCTCAACCTGATTTCTCTGGATTACATGGAAACCCTGATGGCCGCTGCCGGAGAACAAGCAGAAGCAGCTAAAGCTAAAACCATGCAGGACTATCGGGGCCGCTATTTGCTTGTTGTGGAAGGAAGTGTGCCTTTAAAAGATGATGGTATATACACTACTATTGCTGGCAAAACTGCCCGCCAGGTCCTGCTGGAAGCTGCAGAGGGCGCACTGGCAGTTATCGCCTATGGCTCCTGTGCCACCAACACCTGTGTTCAGGGGGCCAGCCCTAATCCTACCGGAGCTGTCGCCGTTAAGGATATAGTGCGGAACAAACCGGTTATTGATGTGCCTGGTTGCCCACCTATTGCAGAAGTAATCGCAGGGGTGGTTGCCCACTATGTTACCTTTGATCGTTTGCCGGAGCTGACTGGATTGGGCCGTCCCAGAGCCTTCTACAATCATCGTATCCATGACAACTGCAATCGCCGGGCCTTTTTCGATGCCGGTCTTTTTGTGGAGCAATTCGATGATGAGGGGGCCAAACAGGGCTGGTGCCTCTATAAAATGGGCTGCAAAGGTCCCACCACCTATAATGCCTGTGCCATTACCCAGTGGAATAATGGGGTCAGCTACCCTATCAAGTCCGGCCATCCCTGTCTGGGCTGTTCGGAGCCCAACTTTTTCGATAACTCGCCCTTTTATACCAGGCTGGCGCATATACCTGGTCAGGCTAAACCGGTTGACCCCGATGAACTGGGTAAAAAAGTGGTTGGTGTCACAGCTGCCGGAGTGGGGTTACATGCCCTGGCCACCGGAGTGTTAAAAACCAAAAAGAAAGAAGAAGGTGAAAAGCATGGCCCAAAGAATAGTGGTTGATCCTCTAACCAGAATTGAGGGACATTTACGCATCGAAGCTGATGTAGAAGGGAACGTGATCAAGGAAGCCTATAGTTCCGGCACTGCCTTTCGCGGGCTGGAACTTATCCTCAAGGATCGGGATCCCCGGGATGCCTGGGCCTTTGCCCAGCGTATCTGTGGGGTTTGTACCCATATCCATGCCATTGCCTCCGTACTGGCAGTAGAAGATGCCCTGAAAATTGAAGTGCCTAAAAACGCCACCTTGATCCGCAATATCATGAATGCTACCCAGTTTGTCCATGACCATGTAGTGCATTTCTACCACCTGCATGCCCTGGACTGGGTGGATATCACTTCTGCCTTGAAAGCAGACCCGGCTGCGACCAGCCGTCTGGCCCAATCTCTTTCTGACTGGCCCAAATCCTCCCCTGGCTATTTCCGGGATTTACAAAAACGCTTGCAAAGTTTTGTTGCCAGTGGTCAACTGGGTATTTTCACCAATGGCTACTGGGGGCACCCGGCCTATAAGTTACCACCGGAAGTCAACTTACTGGCAGTGGCCCACTATCTCGAAGCTCTGGAATGGCAAAAAGATATAGTCAGGATACATACCATTTTTGGTGGTAAAAATCCCCATCCCAATTATCTGGTTGGCGGTATGGCCTGCACCATTAATCTGGATAACGATAATACCATAAATATGGAACGTTTGAATCTGGTGGGCCGGGAAATCGATAAAGCGATTGAGTTTGTGGAAAAAGTCTACCTTCCCGATCTGCTGGCCATTGCGTCCTTTTATAAAGACTGGACCTATGGTGGTGGCGTAGGTAATTTTCTGGTCTATGGCCATCTAGCTGACCGGGGTAAAAAAGAAACCGGAGAAGAAATTTTTCCCGCCGGGGTAATCTTAAATCGCAATCTGAATGAGGTCCATGACATAGATGTAAAGGATCCAGAACAGATTCAGGAATTCGTTGACTATTCCTGGTATGAATATAGTGGAAGCAAAGGGCTGCATCCCTGGGAAGGACAGACCAATCCCAAATATACCGGCCCTCGTCCTCCTTATAAGCAACTGGATACAACCGGCAAATATAGCTGGCTCAAAGCTCCCCGCTGGCGGGGTAAACCTATGGAAGTGGGTCCACTGGCCCGTATACTGGTAGGTTATGCCCGGGGCCAGTCCCGGATTAAGGAAGAAGTAGATTCCGCCCTGGCTAAACTGGGATTGGGCAAGGAGGCTTTATTTAGCGCCCTGGGGCGTACCCTGGCCCGCGGCCTGGAAACCAGGATCCTGGTCCACTTCCTGAAGAAAACCTATGCTGAACTGCTGGCCAACCTCAAAGCCGGTGATACCCGGGTTTTTAATCCGGAAAAATGGGATCCTTCCACCTGGCCCAAAGAAGCCAGAGGTGCGGGCATTACTGAGGCTCCCCGCGGCGCTCTAGGGCACTGGGTAAAAATCAAAGATGGCAAAATCACTCTCTATCAAGCAGTAGTCCCCACTACCTGGAATGCCTCCCCCCGGGATGGTCTTGAGCAGCGCGGCCCTTATGAGGAAGCTCTGGTCGGAACACCTCTGGCCGATCCGGCCAAGCCTCTGGAAATTTTGCGAATTATTCATTCCTTTGACCCCTGTATTGCCTGTGCTGTGCATTTAACTGATCTCACTACCAGTCAACCCCTGACTGAAATAGCGTTTTACTAAGGAGGGTATGCGATGCTGCGCAAAGCCATCTATGTCTGGGAATGGCCGGTCCGCTTCTATCACTGGTTAAATGTCTTTTTGATCATTACCCTTTTTCTCACCGGCCTCTATATTGGCTTTCCCAAATACAGGCCGGCTGGAACCGAAGCCTACTCCTTTTTTCTGATGGGTAAAGCCCGCTACTGGCATGGCTGGGCCGCCTGGCTGTTTATAGCCAATTTCCTTTTCCGTTTTTACTGGGCTTTTGTCGGCAATGAGTATGCCCGCTTTCGTCCCTGGCGAAAAGGATTTTTTGCCGATGGCCTGGAGACGTTAAAATACTATCTTTTTCTCAAAAAAGAACATACGGTGCATACCGGCCACAATGTCCTGGCCCAGCTTACCTACTTTTTCATTATCTGGATCAACTCCGCCTTTATGATAGCCAGTGGACTAGCCTTGCAAGGAGAGATTCATCCCGGCGGCTGGCAGGAACGCTGGTTTGGCTGGCTAATCCCCTTCTTTGGCGGTAATTCACTGGTTCTGCGCAGTTATCATCACCTGGCAGCCTGGCTTTTTGCTGCCTTTGTCGTCTTGCATCTCTATACCGTAATACGTCAGGATATCCTGGATGATGATGGCACCGTTTCGTCTATTTTTAGCGGCTATAAATATGTTCCTGTCAGAGAGGACAGAGAAAATGGCTAAACCGGTTGTTCTCGGGCTGGGTAATCCTCTCTATCGTGATGAAGGAATAGGAATTCATCTACTGCAGAGATTACGTCAATCCGGTCTTGCTTCTCAGATAAAACTGGTGGACGGCGGCACCGGGGGTTTATCCTTATTGCCCGTAATTGAAACTGCTGCACAGCTTTTGATCATCGATGCCGTAAACTGGGACAAGCCCCCGGGTACCGTGGGTCTTTTTAGTTATGAGCAGTTAATCCAGCTGGCCCGGCCCCGGCTCTCCCCTCACCAGGTAGCCCTGGCTGATTTACTGGCCCTGGCCTGCTGGCGTGGTAAATTGCCCCATGACCTGGTCCTGCTGGGAATTCAACCTGCTGACATCAGACCTGGTCTGGAATTGAGCCCACAGGTCAAAGCAGCCATACCCGTAGCTTTAGAACAAATCTTTGCGATATTATCGCCTTTTATTTCGGTGCAGGATGGCATTGTTGACACAGATTAGTTGCTGGACGATGGCAGGCAAGACAGTTATTCTTATCCCTTCGATATTCCCGCCCGTGGGTTATTGCCCATGCTGGCTCCTGATGGTTTCGGGGTTTAAGACTATTGGGATCCCGGTGGCATTTCAAGCAGTCATCTACCGGTGCTTTACCAGCGCCTTTAACCCGATGGCAGGTCAGACAATCTTTCATTTTTAACCGGGCTCTGCTACCATGGGCTACCCCACTGTGGCATAAAGTACAATTATAGCCCCGGCTATGTTTTTCGTGATTGTAAATTATGCCAGGCATGTTTTTTAACTCAGCAGGCCATTGCTGATGACAGCTCTGGCAACGCTCATTTTTTACCGTAGCCTGCGGCCTGGGCTCCAGATTAAGTAAAGTTATCATCAGCTCCCTAACTCCGCTAATTTTGGCCTTTACCACGCCAGCGAAGCCGGGCTCAGCATGACAGGCATAACATTCTACATCTTTATGGGCAGATTGGGTCCAGCTTTGATAAATAGGCTCCATCAAGTGACAACTGGCACAAAACTGCGGTTTACTGGTATAGTAACTTGCCCCTGCCAGAATTACAATTAGCAAGAATCCTGAAACCAGTATAATTTTTTTAAGATTTTGGGCTGTTAACATCTCTCTCCCCCCTAGTTAGAAATATTAAATAAAATTATCCCTTTCCCTGCCATCTAGTCTATTTTTAGTGCATTTGTACTATAAATAAAACCCGGCTACAGCCGGGTTGTTGCCTATTTTTTCAATCTCTCAGGAATTACATCATTTTGTACCAGGTCAGCATAGCTTTCCCGGCGGATAATCAAATCTGCCTGCCCATCCTTGACCAGTACCGCAGCCGGTCTGGGTACCCGGTTATAATTCATGGCCATAGAGTAGTTATAAGCACCAGTGCAAAATACAGCCAGAATATCTCCGGGCTCAGTACGGGGAACTGCCAAATCCCAGATTAGCATGTCCCCGGATTCGCAGTATTTCCCGGCCACAGATACCACTATTTCTGCCGGTTGATCAGCTTTGTTGGCCAGCAGGGCCGAATACCTGGACTGATAGAGCGCCGGTCTGGGGTTATCACCCATGCCGCCATCAACGGCAATGTAAGTTCTTACTCCTGGTATCTCCTTCACTGAACCGACAGTATAAAGAGTAGTACCAGCCGGGCCAATGATAGAACGACCGGGCTCCACTACCAGGCGGGGTAAAGGCAAATCTCTTTCTTCACAGCCAGCAAGAACTGACTCCCGGACCAGTTGCCCATACGCAGCGATAGAGGCGGGTTCATCCCCTTCGGCGTAGTAAATACCAAAACCCCCACCCAGGTTCAGTATTTCTGCTGTAAAGCCCAGCCTGCTACGCAACTCAGCCAGAAAATCCAGCATAACTTGCACTGTGTAACGGTAGCTTTCAAGTTCAAAAATCTGGGAACCAATATGGCAATGCAATCCCTTTAGGTCTATGTGAGGCAGTTGCAGGGCTTCCTCCACAATTGCCAAAGCCTGGCCGGTAGAAATAGCTGACCCGAACTTGGAATCAATTTGTCCGGTCTGGATGTATTCATGGGTATGAGCTTCTACCCCTGGGGTAATTCGCAAAAGGATGCTGGCCTTGACGCCCCGCTCCCCGGCCAGGCCATTGAGCAGATGCAGTTCGGTGAAATTATCCACTACAAAATAGCCGATACCGGCAGCTAACGCCATCTCGAGCTCGGCAGGGGATTTGTTATTGCCATGAAAATAAATCCGGGCAGGATCAAACCCTGCCTCCAGGGCAGTATATAACTCACCGCCAGAAACCACATCCAGGCCCAGTCCTTCTTCCTGAATAATGCGGGCCATGGCTTTGGTCATGAAGGCTTTCGAGGCATAAATTACTTCTCCCTGAATACGCTCATCCTGCATAAAAGCAGCCCGGTAGGCGCGGCAGTTTTGCCTGATCAGTTCCTCATCAAAAACATACAAGGGGGTACCAAACTCCGCTACCAGACCTGCTGTATCGCAACCGCCAATGGTTAAGCGCCCTTCGGCATTGATGCTCATAGTACCATGCAAACGCATATCATCATCTCCTATCACCAATAGATATTATGATTTTTTCTGAGAAACCGTTAACCTTCAATCACAAAAGTCCGGGAAAATTCTATCAATCACTATAACATGTTTTTTCCCTATTGACAATCTTTCTCACTGTCCTTTTGCCTATGTATACAATATATCTGCATAACAATGCAAAAAGCAGGAACACATTATCTGAGTGTTCCTGCTTGAGTAATTTATAATTCCACTTTAGGCAAGTTAGCCAGGGCTTCTTTAACCAGCCGTTCCGGATATTCATAATCCTGGATTTTACCGGTCAAGTAATCATCATAAGCACTTAAATCGAAGTGTCCATGGCCGCTTAAACAGAACACGATGGTTTTAGTTTCCCCGGCTTCCTTGCAACGCAGGGCCTCTACTATTGCCGCTTTAATGGCGTGGGAAGATTCGGGGGCTGGCAAAATCCCTTCAGTGCGGGCAAAGAGAACAGCCGCCTCAAAAACCTGAGTCTGGGGATAGGCCACTGCCTCAATCAAGCCGTCCTTTAAGAGCTGACTGACCAGCGGGGAATCCCCATGATAGCGTAACCCACCAGCATGAATGCCAGGAGGCATGAAATCATGGCCAAGAGTATACATAGGCATAATGGGAGTCAGCTTGGCCACATCACCATAGTCATAGGCATAGACCCCTTTGGTCAGGGTGGGACAGGCTGCCGGTTCTACGGCGATAATGCGAGTTTTCGTTCCCTTTAGAATTTTGTCCCGGACAAAGGGGAAGGAAATACCGGCAAAATTGCTGCCGCCTCCACAGCATCCGATTACAATATCAGCTGCTTCATCCACTTTGGCCAGTTGGGCCTGAACTTCTTGCCCGATTACCGTCTGGTGCAGACAGACATGATTGAGGACACTGCCCAGGGCATAATTGGTATCTTCCCGGCTGGCGGCATCCTCTACCGCCTCACTGATAGCAATGCCCAGACTGCCCGGTGAATCCGGGCTTTGTTCCAGCACTGCCCGCCCGGCCTGGGTCAGAGGAGAAGGACTGGGAATCACCTCAGCGCCAAACACCCGCATCAGTGAGCGCCGGTAGGGCTTTTGCTGGTAAGAAACCTTAACCATATACACAGTGCATTCCAGCCCGAAGAAACTGCAGGCCATGCTGAGAGCACTACCCCACTGCCCGGCCCCTGTTTCCGTTGCCAGCCGCTTAATGCCAGCCTGTTTATTGTAAAAGGCCTGGGGAATGGAGGTATTGACCTTATGGCTGCCTGCCGGGCTGGTCCCTTCATATTTATAGTAAATCCGGGCCGGAGTGTCCAGGGCTTTTTCCAGGCGATGGGCCCTGAATAAGGGCGTTGGTCTGAATAAGCGATAAAGCTGCTGAACTTCCTCAGGAATCTCGATATATGGTTCAGTGCTTACCTCCTGTTTGATCAGTTCCAGCGGAAATATAGGCAACAAATCTTCCGGAGTGACCGGTTGACCTGTTCGGGGATTGAGCGGGGGTGGCGGTAAATTGGGCATATGAGCCTGAATGTTATACCAGACGGTAGGCATTTCTTTTTCAGTGAGCAGGATTTTGGTATCCGCTCTCATCTCTCCTCAACTCCTTCTTGCCATGCTCTTCTCCCTCAAATGGAAAAAGAAGGCTCCATGCTTGTATTTTAGCATAGAGCCCACAACTGTTCAATAACAATTTTATTTTCCAGCCGCTGTTTCGCGGGCTGCTTCTGCTTGCGACCAGCGCCCGCAGCGGTCTCCCCAGCGGGCTACGGTTTCTCCGTTTTGTTTTAATTCAATAACCTCACAGAGATTGGGGCAATATTTGCACTCAAAACTGCCAGAGGCAAAATTTTGCTGACAGAGACTCCAGCCTTTAAACCTGGTAGTTTGTCCTTGCAGGACCGCTTCCCGGGCCAGGATGGCAGCTCCTACTGCTCCCATTACATTAAAGTGGGGCGGGACAATAATTTCCATCCCCAGGGCCTTTTCAAAAGCAGCCCGGATGCCGGCATTGGCGGCAACTCCCCCCTGAAAAACCACTGGTGCCAAAATCTCTTTGCCTTTACCTACATTATTGAGATAATTTCTGACCAGGGCTTCACATAAACCGGCGAGAATATCGGCCAGATCGTGACCCATCTGCTGTTTATGGATCATGTCCGATTCAGCAAAGACCGAGCAACGGCCAGCAATGCGTACCGGGTGGCGGGCAGCTAAGGCCCGGGGCCCAAACTCTTCAATGGGTATATTAAGACGCGCCGCCTGCTGGTCCAGGAAGGAGCCGGTACCGGCAGCACAAACAGTGTTCATGGCAAAGTCCGCCACAATCCCATTTCTCAGAATAATAATTTTCGAATCCTGCCCACCTATTTCCAGCACTGTTTGTACCCCAGGCACCAGCGTAGAAGCAGCCACGGCATGGGCAGTGATTTCGTTTTTAACCGCATCCGCACCCACCAGTAAAGCCGCCAGCTGGCGCCCACTACCGGTAGTGCCCACCCCGCGGATATTGGCTTTACCGGCCCAGCTTTCAGCAATTTGGGCAAGACCCTCCTGCACCGTAGGGATAGGCCGTCCCCGGGTTCTGAGATAAAGTGCTTCCTTAATCTCCCCTTTTTCATCCATCAAGACAATATTGGTACTGACTGAACCTACATCAATACCGAGAAATGCTTTCATTTCTCCTGTTAACCTCCTTTTGGCGAACCAGCAAATCCACAAAGGCCTCCAGTCTGGTCTGCAAGCCAGCCTCACCGGTATGCTGGTCAAAATAGAGCGTCATGGCAGGAATGCCCAGCTCATTGCTCACTTGAGGCAAAATACTCTGCGCTACAATTTCCGGCATACAGGTCAGAGGAGCAACCTGAATCAAGCCATCAAAACCTTTCTGAGCCCACAATACTGCATGGCCAATGGTATCCTGACCATGTCCGCCCACGAAATGATTTAAATAAGGACTGGCAGCCTGACAGGCCTGATGGCTATCCGGAATACCGGGGATCAATCCCCGAAAAAGATGTTCATTGATCCAATGGCTCAAATACAGACTCCGTTCCACCTCGACCCCCAGCGCTCCTAAGCGGCGTTCAATTTCCAGGTTGGCAAAGGGCTCCAGCAGGCAATAAATCTCTCCCGTTAAACCGATACGCACAACTTTTTTGGCCCAATCCACTGGCAAACTGTACAGCAGTTGCTGGGAATGCGTCACCGCCTGCTTAATTTCCGCCAGAGTCCGGGCCTGATCCAGGCAGACCTGGACCTGGCGCCAGGCTTTTTCCACTTCCTCCGGCTGGTAGGCCCGGGCCCTCAAGGTAGCCACCAGTCGTTCCAGTCGGTCCAGGGCCGCCAGTTTATGCCAGGCCAGGCGCAAAGCCTTCATCACCCGCCAGAGGGGCTGATTGCCGGTAATTCTCCGCAGGCGCTGTATAAACTGGGAAATGTGTTTCTCCGGCGGTTCCAGCACTACCATTTCCAGGTCATAACCCAGGTCTTTCAATATTTCCCGTTGAACCTGGGCATAATAGCCAAATCGGCAAGGCCCCATGCCGCCTGCCATTAAAATTGTATCTGCCCCTAGCTCGGCAGCTTCAATAAAGTTGCCCAGATTTATTTTCAGCGGCAAACAGGCGAACTCCGGGGAATGACGACACCCCAGTTCCAGAGTGCGTTTTGTAATGGGAGGTGGCACAATCGTTTCCACTCTCAGTTCCCTTAATAGTCCCTTTACCCCGATAGCCATCGTCCCCATGTGGGGAAAAGTTACTTTAGGCACCGCACTGTTTCCTCCTTCTCTGCAGCATATCGATAAAGGCTTCCACCCGCGTCACCAGCCCTGCCTCCCCGCTATGCTCATCAATAGTCAGGTTAAGAACCGACACCCGCCCTGCTCTTTGTAAACGCCGGGTAATAATTTCACCGGTAAATGAGTCAGGCCCACAGCCGAAGGCAGAGAGATGGATTAACCCGGATAATCCTTCTTGCTCAGCCAGGTGTAACGCGGTTCCCAGCAAATGGCGGTTCAGGGTCCAAAATAGCCTTTTGGGCATTTGGGCTGCTCCCGCTTCTGCTTCCTGGACGGGCACATCTTCCGGAGTAACCACTTCTACACCCAGCTGCTCCAAATGCTGGAGGAGCCCCAGATTAATGTAATTATCATACAGATTATAGGGATGAGCAATTACAGCTACTTTCAGTCCCCTGCGGCTGTTTTCGCCTCTCAGCGAACGGGTGTGCTGGCGCCACCAGCTGATCCCCCCGGCTTTCTGCCAGAACACCCAGGCTTTAAGCAGGGCTCGTCCCGCTTGTATCGGATGCACTCCCAGCTGTTCTGCCGTCTCCCGGGCCGCCAGCCAGAGCTGCCGTCGTCCGCCATTCAGATTGATAGTAGGCTTTAGCAAGGGTACAGGCAATTTTAAACAGGCCCGGGCCATATCCGGTAGCCCCAGGAATTTGGGACAAATATAAGCCCTTTTCTCCACGGCCACCAGCCGGGGAATGAAAAGATAGTCCACACCCAGATTAATCACGGCCTGAACATGCCCCAGAAACACCTTTACCGGCAAACAGGCTTCATCAACAGCCAGACGCACTCCGGCATCGAGGATTTCCTTGTTAGTCTCCGGTGATAAAATAGGCTCTGCCCCTATCTGACGAAAAAATTCGGTCCAGAAAGGATTATAGCTATAATAAAGGAGGGCCCGGGGAATCCCCACCCGCGGAGCCCGTTTCTCACTGATTTTAATCTTTCTCATTTTCCTCTTTCTCTCCTTTGCCAAACTGAGGTTTCCGTGAGGGAATAGGAATGGACTGCCCCGGTTGCCGGTCAGTATCTACTGGCTTCAGGATGCTGGGCCGGCTATTCTGAATCGGTACTGGATAACGAATCAGAATGGCTTTCAAAGCTGTCCAGTTAAAAGGTATTAGCGGCCAGAGATAGGGTACTCCAAAAGACCTGGACCGGGCCAGGAAGACAAATAAGGCCAGCACGCCTAGCACCAAACCGGGCCAGCTTAAAGCGTAGACCAGTATAATCAAGAGATAGCGCCACAATCTTAATGCCATTCCTAGCTCATAACTGGGGGTAGCAAAAGTTCCAGTAGCAGCAATGGCCATATACATAATTACCTCTGGAGCAAACATCCCGATATTAATTGCTACCTCACCGATCATTAAAGCCGCGATCAAACCCAGGGAAGTGGTCAATGGGGATGGAGTATGGATAGCCGCCATCCTGACCACATCGATACTGACTTCAGCTATGAGAAACTGCAGGATCAGAGGAACATTCCCTATTTTTTTCGGCCCAATAAAACTCAGTGCTTTCGGCAACAATCCAGGATGCAGGGAGAAAAGCAACCATAAAGGAACAACTACCAGGGAAGCTACAATCGCCAGTAACCGTACCCAGCGGATATATGCACCCACGATTGGCGCTTGCCGGTATTCCTCAGCATGCTGGACGTGGTGAAAAAAGGTTGTAGGTGCAATCATAATACTGGGGGAAGTATCCACCATAATCAGCACATGCCCTTCCAACAAGTGGGCTGCTGCCACATCCGGCCTTTCAGTATAGCGTACCTGGGGAAAAGGGTTCCAGGCATTATCCTCTTTAGTAATCATCTCTTCCACAGACTTTTCCGCCATAGGCAAACCGTCGATATTTAGTTTTTCCAGACGCCGTTTGATATCAGCTACCAGTTCCGGGCTGGCGATATCCTCGATATAAGCCAGACAAATATCGCTTTTAGACCTCTTCCCTCCCGATAGCATGATAAATCTCAATTTGGGGTCTCTGATCCGCCGCCTGATCAAGGCAGTGTTGAAAATAATGGTTTCCGTAAAGCCATCCCGGCTACCCCGAACTACCTTTTCCAGATCGGGCTCCTCCGGCCCCCGGGCCGGATAGCGCCGGGCCTCAACGATAATGGCTTCCTGTTCGCCTTCCACAATAAAAGCGGTGCGACCGGCCAGTACATGGGAAGCAATTTTGTCCAGGGCAGCTTCTGTGGTCACCTGGCCGTGACTGAGGTAGGTCTGTACCAGTTTGTGCAAAGTGGCTGGTACCAGGTCATTGCGCTCCACCATAGAGAGAATCCGGGTCATATCCAAAATGGAGGTCGAGTCAACCAGACCATCTACAAAATACATCTGTATTTTTTTCTGACCGAATTCCAGGGGGCGGCTATGTACATCAAAACAAATTCCAGCAGCCAGGATTTTATCCAGCTGGGCCACATTTTCCTGAAAATTACGGCCCAATTTGCCGCTCAGCATTTCCTCCCGTTCAGCCATGCTGGTTGCCTCCTTGTTCAATAATGTATCGTAAAGCCTTAGTCGTTAAAGGTGCGCCTTTCGCCCAGCTATCTGCCCCTTGCTGTTTGCCTATATCCCCGATACCAACAATTACTGGTACCCCCAGAGAACGCAACATATCTACCGTATCTCCCTCCAGATAAAGATGGCCTTCCGGCTCTGGTTGCCCTTCCTTGTCCACGGGACCGGATATTATTTTTCCATCAGCTGTTATGGAACAATCCACTCTGACCCCATCCGCTCCCTTGTCATTGGAAGCTACCGCTACTGCGCCAATAATTTCTACTTCCCGGCATTTAGCCAGGAAACGGGCCAGCTGCTCTCCTTTCCCCTGACCTTCCTTGCCACGGTCATCCACCATGATTACTACCGGCTCACCCCGGGCTTCCCTGATTAACTGCAACAATTCCGGGCCACTTATTGGCGTTGGATTGCCGGCCGAAGCAGAAATACAGTGAGCCTTAATATTAGCCGCAGCTTTCTCTACAGCTTTACGGGCCACCTTGTCCCCGTCAGTAACCAGGATTACCCGCTTGCGTTGCCCCATTTCAATCACCCCGCGGATTGAACAGGGCAGCGATTAAATAACCAAAGACAATGGCAGCCGTAAGGCCAACAGCGGCGGCTTGCAAGCCTCCAGCAAAAGCGCCCAAAAGCCCTTTAGCCTGTACCGCTTTAATGGCACCCTGCGCCAGCGCATGGCCAAACCCCGGTAAAGGTACAGTGGCTCCTGCCCCTGCCCAGTTGACCAGAGGCTGATAGACACCCAGGGCGCTTAGAAGGGCTCCCCCCGAAACAAATCCGACCAGTATATGAGCCGGGGTGATTTTATGACTGGTTAAATCCATCAAGAGCTGTCCCAGTAAACAGATTGCCCCCCCAACCAAAAATGCCTTAAAGTAAATCATGCCTTTCTCCTCCTAAAGCCTTTCTACGGCAATGGCATGGCCAATGCCCGGGATAGTCTCCCCTTGCTGTACTGAAATGGGACTATGTAAAGATCCGGAACCCACCAGTAAAACCCGTTTAAATCGCCCTTTCAACATTTCCTGATAAAGCCAGCTACCCCATACGATCGCTGAGCAGCCACAACCACTGCCACCGGCGTGCACATCCTGAATGGGGTCATATACTAATATTCCCGCATCGGTATACTTATTAGTCACATCAAAGCCAGCTTCTTTCAATATCCTTTCGCAAAGAGCCTTTCCAATACTGGCCAGGTCACCACTGATGATCAGGTCATAATCCGCCGGACTGCGGCCTGTATCGCCAAAATGGGTAAGGATGGTATCAGCTACTGCTGGCGCCATAGCTGAGCCCATATCATTGGGATTATCCTGCCCTAAATCCATCACCTTGCCGATAGTAGCATGGGTAATATACAGACCTTCCCCAACGGCTCCTAAAACCATGGCCCCTGCCCCGGTCACTGTCCATTGTGCCGTCATCGGTCGTTGAGTTCCTAATTCAGTGGGATAGCGATACTGCCTTTCGGCAGTATCATAATGACTGGAAGCTGCAACCACCAGGTGACGGGCAAAACCACCGTCTATAATCATCGCCCCCAGGGCCAGGCCTAAGGCCATGGTAGAACAGGCCCCATACAGACCAATCAATGGTATACCCAGATCCCTGGCCGCAAAATTGGCAGTGATAATCTGATTCAACAAATCACCCGCTAGCAGAAACTCGATATCCATAACCGTAAGGCGAGAATGGCTGATGGCCAGCTCCACCGCATCCTTCAACATCTTTCTTTCCGCCTGTTCCCAGGATTTCTGTCCAATCAGCTGGTCAGGATAGGTTAGACTGTAATAAGTGCCTAACGGTCCTTTGGCTTCCATAGGCCCAGCCGTGGTGGCAGTAGCGAGAATTACCGGCGGATTGGCAAACTGTATCGTCTGTTTGCCGATTTTTTTCCCTTTCATCTATTTCCCTCCCCCTACCAGGTAAAATAACAGTCCAACTAACCAGGCCGTTACCGTACCAAAAACAATCACAGGACCAGCAATGGTAAATAGCCGGGCGGCAACCCCAAAAACCATTCCTTCGCGTTTATACTCCAGTGCCGCTGCTACCATAGAGTTAGCAAAACCGGTAATTGGAACAATCGCTCCAGCACCGGCAATTCGCCCAAATGTATCCCAAACCCCTAGACCGGTGAGAAAGGCAGCTACAAAAACCAGTGTAGCTGCAGTTGCCGCTGTGCTATCCAGAAAACTCAATCCCTGTCTCTGATAAAAATTAATTAACAATTGCCCGACAGTGCAAATTAAACCTCCGAAAAAGAAAGCAAAAAAGGCATTTTTCAATACTGGCGGCCTGGGCGCTAACTCCTGAATCATTTGCTGATATGCCTTCTGTTTATTTTTTTTACCAGGATATTGTGCCAGAATACCCATGATATCCCCCCCACATTGAGAAAGGACACCTGCCGGTGTCCTTCCCGGTTATTTCAGTACTTCATCAGTGTAAGCGATCTTAACATTGGCTTTAAATTCTGTCAGTTTACCATCTTCAACGTTGGCGGTCATATTATATACTTCCACGCCGGTGATGTTCTGAACACTCTTGGATGCTTCCTCCACCGCCCTCTGCACTGCATCCTTCCAGCCAATGGGAGACTCGCCTACCAGTTCTACTACCTTGACAAACATGCCTTTCCCTCCTTTCATTCACTCTTTAGCCTCTCCCTGAAGAAAGAGAAATATACAAAAAAAATCCGCCTTCGTTTCCAGGCGGATTATCCTCTAACCTGACAGTAAAGCTCGTAAATTTTGCAAAGCTTGCCGCTCCAGGCGAGAGACCTGAACCTGGGAAATGCCCAGAATCTCTGCCACCTGCATCTGGGTTTTATCTTCAAAAAAGCGCAAAATAAGAAGCTGCCGGTCCCGGGGTGGCAATTTATCTATTACTTCCTTAAGAGCCAGTTTCTCCAGCATTTTTTCTCCTGTACCCTCTTCAGTCAATCGGTCCTCCAGCAGAACCGGGTCACCATCATCCTGATACAAGGCTTCTTGCATGGAAACGGGAGCCTGCATGGCCTCCAGCGTAGCCAGCACTTCATCTGCTGCCATATCCAGAGCCCCTGCCAGCTCCTGGACCGTTGGTTCGCGGCCCAGTTCTTTCATTAAAGTCTCTCGCATTTTATGTACCTTCACTGCCCCCTCCTTAATTGAACGGGTCAGTTTTACCGGCTGATCATCCCGGAGATAGCGGCGAATTTCCCCTAAAACCATAGGTACAGCATAGGTGGAAAAACGCACATCAAAATCGGGATTAAAACGATCCACAGCCTTCATTAAACCTATGACACCGATTTGAAACAGGTCTTCCAGGTCATAACCCTTACCGGCAAAGCGCTGGACCAGATTAAATACCAGTCGCAGATTATGGTTGATCAGTTTTTCCCTGGCCTCCTGATCGCCCCTGACACTTTTTTGCAGCAAGTCTCTGGTCTCTTCCTCTGTTAATAGGGGATAATAGGGCAAATTCATATCTTTAAACAGGTTAGCCATGCCATCGCCCCCATCAGCTGGCCGGCTGATCTTCAGCGCCGCCGGTAAGTTTTTTAAACATAATCACAGTCGTGCCCTGACCGACAGCGGTCTCAACCAGTAAATTGTCCATAAAGGAGTTCATAAAAGTAAAGCCCAATCCCATCCGCTCCGGCATGCTGGAATAAGCTGGCTCCATGGCGCGGGCTAAATCTGCTATACCTTTACCCCTGTCTATGACCCGGATTTCTATCCCCTGATCATACAGGGTAGTTTCTAGCACTACTAATTGCCTGCCATCATTATCATAACCGTGGATTATAGCATTGGAAACTGCTTCTGAAACTGCCACCTTGATTTCATCAATATCTGCCAGAGTAAAATCCAGTTGAGCTGCTAGTGCTGCCACAGTCACCCGGGCAAGGGCTACATTTTCTGCCAGGGCAGGAAATTCAATTTTTAGCCAGTTCTTTTTCTCCACAGTGCGCTCCCCCTTACATTTGTGCCAGTTGTTCCAGTGAATCGTAGACAGGCATGATCCTCATTACCCCTGAGAGCTCTAAAATTCTTTTGACCGGAGGCCGGGGTGAACAAATGGACATCTTTAACCTGGTAGCTGACAGTTTTTTATAGCGTCCCAGAATCACCCCTAAACCCGAACTATCAATAAAGCTGACCGCTTCAAGATCCAGACACAAATCACAGCCTGGATGCTGTTCCAATAATTGGTCTACTCCTTGACGAAATGGCTCAGCCACAGACATATCCAGTTCTCCCTCCGGCCTAATCACCAGAGTATTCCCTATTTTTTTATGCAGCAGGCGCAAGGCTTGTCCTCCTCTCCCGTACATTTTTATTTAATAATATTCGTTGTCATTTTCAAAAATCCTGCCAAATAATTCCACTAATTTTGTCACTTGCTGTCGCTTATTAAAGTTCCGAAAAGAGTTTTACTGCCAGAGTTCGCGGCCAGCCTTTTCTTCTTTCCTGCAAATAACAGGATGTCAATGCTTCCGAAACTGGTAAAACCGAGCTAAAACAACAATCAGCATCAGCCAGCAGCTCTTCCCATTCCTGACGAGTTTTGCTGGCAAACAGCTCCACCAGGGTGATATATGCCGGGTGGTCCGCTGCTATAGGGACATTATAAAAATCCAGCAAGTCAGGCCTGGCCAGGCGCTCACAAAAGCGCCGCCAGAAATGTCGTTCCAGTGCTGAAATGGCAACCTGACCATCATCTTTGGTCGCATAGATCCAGTTGTTCACCGTAGGACGAACATTTTTCTGCTCTGCTATAAGCCCCGACCACTCCAGCATTCCGGCTAAAATAGCAATATCAAGGAAAATTCCTTCCCCTGTTTTTTGCTGCTGATATAGTCCAGCCAGAACTGCAATCACGGCCCAGAGAGCACCACTTAAAGCACTTACTGGAAAATGAGGTCCGAACAGCAGGCCGCTCATCGCCTGGAAATTGAGATCATGAGCCCCCTGATTGCCATAGATGCTATTCTGACCAAAACCGGAAATCAGGCAACAAACCAAATCAGGCCGATATTTTTTCAATCCTTTATATTCAATGTTCAGCTTTTTGAGGCGCTCCGGACGAAAATTACAGAGCAAGACCTGAGCTTCTGAGACATAGTTAAAAAAAGATTGTCGTTGCTCAGGATCATTAAGGTCCAGAAAAACAGTTTCCTTGCCTTCGTTCAGGTTTCTGCCCAGATCTGTCCCCTGGAAATATTCCTGCCCGGCTGGCTCCACCACCCTGACCACCCGGGCTCCTAAGTCAGCCAGAATCCTGCCCGCATAGCGCCCCGGCAGGACTGCCGCCAGTTCAAGCACCGTAACCCCGTCAAGCATATTTTCCCCTCCCACCCTTGATTGTGAAAAAATGCACATTCCAAAAACTGATTCCTTTTTCATTTTGCTCCAATATCAATTATAGAACTGTTAACCAATAATTCCAAGGGGTTTTATGAAAAAAGCGGAGCATCCCTAGCCCCGCTTCTGTTTCAGAGTATCCAGCATTACAGCGCCCATGATAATAAAACCTTTAATAATATACTGATAGTTTGCTTCCACATTGAGAATGACCAGAACGTTATTGAGCAAGCCAATGATGAACGCTCCAATTACGGAGCCACCAACTGCCCCAGCCCCTCCGGCCAAACTAGTACCACCGATAACTACAGAAGCGATGGCATCCAGTTCCGCCATATTTCCGGCGGTCGGAACCCCGGCTGCCATGCGACTGGCCAGGACCAGGCCAGCCAGAGCTGCCAACCCCCCCATAATGACATAATCCCAGATCAGTAGTTTATCCACGTTTATCCCGGAAAGGCGGGTAGCCTGAACATTACCTCCATAAGCATAAAGATAACGGCCAAAGGTAGTTCTTTTCAGGACAAAGATCCCCAGAGCGGCCACAATGGCGAAAATAATAACCGGTAAAGGCAGGCCGCGGCTATTTAAAAGCACCCAGATGACAAATAAAGTGACCAATGCAGTAGCTATGCCATCCAGCCAATGTTTGTTCCTGATATTTCTAAACAGGATTAAACCACCAATAATGGCAGTCAAGACAACGGCTACCAGAGAAGGCAGCTGCCAGGTCGCCAGCATAGCAAAGGTATTGTTGACAGGAGCGATGGCACTACCTTTGGAGATAACCAGAGCCAGACCCCTGGCAATGGTCATACTGCCCAGCGTTACGATAAACGGAGGGAGTTTGAATTTGGTGATGAAAAAGCCATTCCAGAGACCAATCCCCAGACCCAGAGCCAGGGAAATTAATACAGAGGACCAGGTAGAAAAGTGGTAGGTTAACTGCAATTTGGCTACAACTACCCCGATAAGGGCCATAACCGACCCTACTCCCAGATCGATACCGCCAGTAAGAATGATCAGGGTCATACCCACAGCCAGTATGCCATTGACAACTACCTGTACCGCCAGATTCATAATATTTTCTGGCCGGGCAAAAGCACCATCAGTAATTACTGTTGAAATAATTCCCATTGCCAGTAGAACCAGCAAGATCGTGTATTTATGCAGATTCTTTTTCATTGCGTCTTCCTCCTGTTGCCAAGGCCATGATTTTTTCCTGAGTCACTTCTTCTTTTTCCAGAATGCCCGCCAGACTGCCATCAGCCATAACCGCTACCCGGTCACTCATACCAATGATTTCTGGCAATTCGGAAGAGATCATGATTATGCCTACTCCATTGGCAGCCAGACGGTTGATGATCTGATAGATCTCAGCCTTTGCCCCTACATCCACACCCCGGGTGGGTTCGTCCAAAATCAATATGCGGGGCTGGGTGGCCAGCATTTTGGCCAGTACCACTTTTTGTTGATTGCCACCGCTAAGGTTGGCCACAGCCAGATCTTCATCAGCCGTTTTAATGCGCAATTCCTGAATGTAATTTTTGATTACAGTCCTTTCTCTTTCCTGGTTGATTATGCCCAGGGCGTTGCTCAACTGTTCTAAACAGGATAGAGTCAAATTTTCACCTACTGACATACCCAGGACCAGGCCGCTGACTTTTCTGTCCTCTGTCACCAGGGCTATCCCGTTATCCAGCGCTTGCCGTGGATTTTGAATGGTAAGTTTTTTACCATTGAGACGGATTTCTCCGGTCAATCTCTTCCCGTAAATTCCAAACAGGGCCAGGGCCAATTCTGTCCGACCAGAGCCCATCAAACCAGCTATACCAAGTACTTCCCCTTTTCTCACTTGCAGGGACAAAGTTTCTAATAGCCCCGGCACCGTCAGGCTTTCGATTTCCAGAATCACTTCACCGGGTTTATTCTCCCGGCGTGGGTACAAATCAGTAAGGTCGCGACCAACCATCAAGCTGATAATTTTATCCCGACTCAGATCTGCTTTCATGCCTCCCCCTACTGATTCCCCGTCCCGTAAAACCTCCACCCGGTCTGCTATCACATCAATTTCATCCATCTTATGGGAAATATAGATAATCGCTTTATCCTGGCTTTTCAGCAGACGGATCAGGTTGAACAATTGCTCAACTTCACTATCAGTCAAGGCAGAAGTAGGTTCATCCATAATAATGATTTCGGCAGAAAAACTTAAGGCTTTGGCAATTTCAATCAGCTGTTGCTGGCCAATACTAAGGTTACCCACCAGTTCCTCTGGCTCCAGGGTTATCCCTACCCGTTCCAGCAGTTCCACAGTCAGTTGACGCATCTGTTGCCAGTCAATTAAGCCTGGTGCTGTTTTGGGCTCCCGTCCCAGAAAAATATTTTCCATAACACTTAAACCGGGGATAAGATTCAGTTCCTGATGGATAATGGAAACCCCGGCTTTAACTGCATCTCTGGTGCTGTTAAACTGGCAAATCTGGCCATTGATGACCAGCTCACCACTATAGCTACCATAAGGATAAACACCGCTGAGAATTTTCATTAAGGTGGATTTACCTGCCCCATTTTCCCCCATCAAAGCCAGTACTTCGCCCCGATAGGCAGTTAAATTAACTCCTTTCAGAACTTTCACTTTACCAAAACTTTTTTCGATCTGGCGCATTTCCAGGATTTTCTTCATTTTCTCACCACCTATTTTTCTCAAAAAAGACACCGCGGAAAGAAAGGCAGGCAGCCGGATTTTCTATCCGCGGTTCTTGGCCTTACAGATTGGGCCAGCGATATTTCATAGTATCGACATTATCCTTTTTAATAAGCTCAACAGGAGTCAGTTTCACAGGCACTTCAAAGTCACCGTTCTTAATTGTGGTATCACTGGCAGGAGTTTTCTTCTGAGCCAGTTCTACAGCAGCCAGGAAGGAGGCCTTCCCTAATTCATAGGGCTTTTTGTCCACATCAGCGGACAGCTCCCCGGCTTTAATCGCTTTACATGCGTCTTCATCAGCATCAGAACCGATAGTTACCACCTTGCCAGCCAGTCCTTTATTCTTCAAGGCCTGAACTGCACCCATAGCCATACCGGAGTTATTGGCCAGAATGCCTTGAATATTGTTGTTGTACTGGGTCAGAGCAGTTTCTACAGTATTCATGGCCAGGTCCCGGGCCCAGCCTTTGTGAGCCTGATCCACTACGACTTTGATGTCGGGATACTTGGCCAGTACTTCCTTGTTACCGGCAGTAATGTCCCGGGCCACGCCATTGCCAGCTTCCCCTTCCAGGATGATAACATTCCCTTTACCACCCAGCTGTTCGGCCAGATACTGAGCCTGAATCCGACCAACCTGCTTGGAGTCAGCAGTTACATACAGGGCCACTTTGGCATTTTCCGGGAGACGGTCCATAGCCACTACAGGTACCCCGGCAGCCTCAGCCTTGGCTACCAGAGAAGCAGCAGCGCCAGTGTTAACAGCATGCAAAATCAAAACATCGATTCCCTGCGACAGCAAACTTTCGACATCAGATAATTGCTTTTCTTCCTTGTTATCTGCAGAAGTCCAGATGATTTCCGCATTGTTAGCAGCAGCATTGTCTTCCATGGCCTTTTTCATAAAGGTATAAACAGCTTCCTGCATGGTAGCGACAGAAACACCGATTTTAATTTTCTTCTTTTCCGGCTGGTTGTCCCCGCTGTTTCCAGCATTATTGGTATTACCACAACCGGCCAGGGCGCTGAAACCAATTAATAGTGCCAGCAGTAGAGCGATTCGCTTCATGAATTTGGACATCCAGGACCCTCCTTTTTTCTTCTGCTTGTTGTTGCCTGCCAGCCTAATATTAAGCAAGGAGCGTGCCAAAACAGAAAAAAGCCTGTCCCAGCGGCTTTTTTGTTCAGGGACAGGCTTTTTAACACACTTCATTTTAGTGTGTCAGACTGTTCAGCCTCAGTGTGTAATACTTTTGTTTCCCACAAGCGAAAAAACGGCCAATAAATCAATGCTGCCAGTAACAAATCCACTGCTTGTAACACAGTACCGCTAATATGCCCATTGCTCAAATACCCGCTGAATAAGACCGGTACAGTGAAAGGCAATTGATACAAAGGCCTGGCTACCCAGCCCCAGGCCATGGCCCAGTAATTCACAGTTACAATCATCGCTGGGGCCAGGATAAAAGGAATA
The DNA here is from genome assembly GCF_002049255.1 of Carboxydocella sp. ULO1. NCBI lineage: Bacteria > Bacillati > Bacillota > Clostridia > Eubacteriales > Clostridiales Family XVI. Incertae Sedis > Carboxydocella > Carboxydocella sp. ULO1. The sequence continues at coordinate 43,938 of NZ_BDLQ01000132.1, forward strand.
ATCATTACCGGGTTTAATGCCAACGGCACCCCAAAAGTTATCGGCTCATTGATATTGAACAGGGCCGGTAATAAGGCAACCCGTCCTACCTGACGTAAGGTCTTGCTTTTGCTTTTCAGCAAATATATTACCAGAGGCATCGTCGCCCCTGAACCACCCAGGTGGGCAAAAATATGATAAAAAGGCTCAGTTACAATATGTGGCAATACAGTGCCTGGCTGTGCCAGAGACCAGCTAAAATTCTCACTGAGATTGGCTGCCCAGAGGGGATAGGCAATGGCCGAAACCAGGTTCATACCGTGCAGGCCAACACTCCAGAGCAACATCATCACCAGAATCTGCAGTAAAGCAGACCAGTAAGTATCTGAGGCCCTAACCAGAGGGGTAATCAACTGACGCACAGCCGCTGACCAGGTTAAATCAGCCTGTCCTAATCCAACAGCCAGCAGCAACCTGCTTAACCAGATCAGGGTTAAAACAAATCCAGCCGGCAACAAAATGGCCAGGGTGCGGGCTATCCCGGCCGGAACCCCTTTGGGCAAACGCAGTAACCAGCCTTTTTGCTGAAACCAGCGAAATATTTCCACAGTCAAAATGGCACAGAGCACTGCAAACAGTAAACCCTGCGGACCAAGTTCAGTGAGCCAGTTCTCTACGGTAGCAACCACTGGCCGAGCTGGAAAACTGCCTGCCACAAAAACCGCTGTCGCTGTCAGGGCAATCCTATCTCGGTCCAGACGATAATAGGCTGCTAAAGCGTTGGCCGTCCCCCAGGCAATCCAGAGACTGAGCAGACCGAACGTGGCATTGAAAATAACCAGTAGAGTAGTATTGAGCTGAAACCACTGCCGCGGCAGCCAGGCCGCCGGCAGGGGAGGATTGGCCAGCAGGAGAAAGAAAGAGCCCAGTAAAATCATGGGTAAACCGTAACCAATAAAAGCATCACGCACAGCCTGTAAATAGCGATTTTCCGCCAGTTTCACGGCAAAGGGCAGAAATTTTAGTTCCAGCCAGTTAACCATAGCCTATTCCTCGCTCTTCTGCTGCTGGATTAAGGATAAAGCCAAATCCAGGGCCGCTTTACCATCAGCCATAGCATAAGCTAGCGGGGGTATGACGGCCAGGGGCTTTCCCTTATCTGCCCAGGTTTTTTGCAGATAACCTACCTGTGGACCCAGCAGGATAACATCCGTCCTCTCCCAGTAGTCATGGATTTCATTACTGCCGATATAGTCGATTTTAGCAGTAAGTTTGCGCAGTTCAGCCTCAGTCTGCATGGCTTCCACCAGTAAGCTGGTTGACATACCAAAACTGCATACCAGTAAGATACGGACTGGTTTCATTTATTTTTCCTCCTTCTGCTGCAGGGCCTGTTCCAGCAAATGCAGCAAATTGGCTTTTTCCCTGGCCGTCAGCTTAACATCAAATTCAGCCAGTACCGGCTGAAACAACTGCAGAAACGGATGTTCTATCTGACTTCCCGAAACCTCGTCTTCTTGCAGGTTCAATCTGTTCTGGATTTTCCTTTCCAGCATGCAAACAATGTGCATTATCAAACCTACCCAGTTACCATCAGGTAACTGCCGCCCCATCTCCCGCTCATAGCGAGACAGGCAGTCAATGACCAGAGGTAAGGCCCGTAAGGGGTTAATAAAGCGTAAGTGCTTGGCCAGAGTCTCTTCCATTTTAGCCAGCAATTGCTGACGATCCTGAGAGTCTGCCTCCAGCCAGTTTAACTGCTCTCCGCCGTTGATTAACCAGCGCAACTGACTTAAACCTGCTGCTGTAAGAATGCGATCAATGGAAATAAAGGGCACCTGCAGTTCTGGCAGGGGAAAACTGCCTACCACAGCCAGAATCTGTTTACCCGCAGGAACCTGCAGGTTATGAGGTCCTACCGGTAGCAAGTTGATATTTCTTTCCGCCAGTTCAGGCAACTTTTCTTCCAGTAAAGCCTTGATTTTAAGAGCACTGCCTTCACCAGTAGAACAGGTTACCAGAATCACCCCTTCCAATCTCTTATGTCCACTACCGGAAACAACAATTTTATTTGTCTGTCTCCCAGGCTGTTCTCTTTTGCGCAATCTGGCTGCCAGAGCGCGGGCAGTAAGCTTTTCCTTTTGTACCAGACGCAAAGCCTGCATGACCAGCATCGTATTTACTCCCTCTACTACTTCAGTAACTATACCGGTCCGCTCACTGATAATCTCTCCAAAAGCCAGAAAGGATCCCATATCTACCAGGAGTACCACTCCCAGGCCCTGGTCTGCTTTACGCACCAGTTCTGTCGCCTGTTCCAGGGCCTCTTCCGGACTCATGGTTAAAGGCATATCCAGGGTCAGAATTTCCTGAAATCCCAGCAATTCCGCTGCAACCTCTGCCATGCTGCTGGCTGTAGCCCGGCCATGACAGAGTACCACAATTCCAGGTTGCCCGCTCTGATTTTTTTCCTCCTGTTTACGTTCCGAAGCTAAAAATAGCGCCACCAGAGCGGCTTCTTCGTCTGGAAATTTTAATCCCATTTCCTGTTCCAGGGCAGCAATAATCTGTTCCGCTGCCTTCAACTCATCTGGATACTCTTCCACCCAGGTACCAATAGGTGTCCTGGGCATGGATTTGCCATTCTTTATATGTTCTATGGTTGTAGTCAAATGCATGGCTATTCCATAATAAACCCGGGCTGGCAAGGTGCGTCCTAAAGCCAGTTCCGCTTCGGCAACCAGAAAGGATATTTTTTCAAGATACTTGGATGGGATAATCTGATCAATCTTTTCCGGCAAACCGGCCAGTAAGCGCTGAAAATATCTTTCGATATCATTATACAGGATCTGTTGAATTTCCTGTTCTGACAGTTTACGGGCAGCCAGGCTTTTTACCCTTTTACTGATCAACTGGTAAAAATCCGGTTCCTGAATTGGTTCAGCCGGCAATACTCGGCCCTTTTGCCTGGACTCAGGCTCAAAAATCCAGGCAGGCTGGGCCAGTAACAAACTGCGCAGTTGTCTTCCCTGCTCACTTTTTTCCGCTAAACTTTGTCGTACAGTCACCGGCAAATCACCAATCTCCACTTTAACCCGCTCTTCTTCATCTGTGACGAAGTGCAAAAAAGCCTTGGCACAGGCCAGCTGAATGTCGCTTTTCAATTGTCCGATATTTCCCCGGGGTTCATATAAAGCAAGGGCCATAACGGCTTCCTCGGTAATTTCCAGGGTCTGTCGCATCCTTCGGGCCTCGTCCTCAAGAAAGCTGCGAATCAGTGATAATCTTTCTTCCCTGGTTCTTTCCCCCAGTGGTGGCAACTCAATCAACATAGGAATCCGGCGGCAAAAAGTGGACAGTAGCTGGGACTGGGGATTTTCAGTGGTAGCCCCTAATAATAAAACCCTGGCTTCCCTGTACTCCCCCGTTTCCCCCAGCGGCCGATAGCGTCCCTTGTCCAGCAGATAGAACAGCATTTCCTGCCCTTCTGCCGGCAAGCGATGGATTTCATCAAGGAACAGAATCCCGCCGTGAGCTTTGGCTACCAGTCCTTCCTGATCCCTCTCCGCCCCGGTGTAGGCTCCTTTCTTCACCCCAAAAAGTACCCCCAGCAGTAGCTGAGGATTATGGGCATAATCAGCGCAATTAAAGGAAACAAAAGGCGCGGTGGGTGGTAATACTCCTTTTTCCAGGGCGAACCGGTACATTGTCTCAGCAAACTGGGTTTTACCCACCCCGGTAGGCCCAATCAGAAGACAGTGTAGCCCCTGCGGGGGATACAAAATGGCAGCTTTAGCCTGCAAGACAGCCTGTTCCAGGCTTTGTTCCGCTCCGATCAATCTCTGGAAAGCATCGGTTGCACCCATCCTATTCTTTTGCTGTTCTGAAGCTGCCAGATAAAAATACCTGACTGGTCTGCCACTGCTTTTACCCAGTATGCCTTTTCTTACCGCCTCATTTAATTCCCGGCTGACATTGGCCCGCTCTAAACCCAGTGCTCCAGCAATTTCACCTGCACTTAGGCCCTGAGGAAATTGGCCAATCATCTCTTTCAGGTAATTCAAGATTAATTCCTGGCGTTTCATACTCCACACCTTTTCCTTTTTACTCTTAAAAATATTATAAGGGTTTTGCTGATTGACCACAACAAAACCCTTTTAAACCCAGTATTTATCTTATTTAATTCCTGTGGCTTTTTGCCAGATGGCACCAAAATGCTGATTTAAGGTAGCTGCCTCTACTTCCCTCGCAGCCACCAAATCCACAATTTTTACTGGTTGACCTTCAAACATTATGATTAGTTTACCAATTTTCTGCCCCTTCTTAATCGGAGCCTGAACTCGAGCAGGAATTTCTACCTTATAGGTTACTTTTTTCTCCTGGCCTTTTTCCACCACCATTACTACCGGTTCCTGGCTTACAGCTTTTACCTGTTTGACCTGGCCTTTACTTACCGGGATAACACCCTGAACCTGCCCAGCCTGACTGATATTAACGGCCTTATATCGGGCAAACCCATAATTATACAGCTTGATAGATTCCCGGAAATGGCTGCGAGGCTCGGGGGTTGCCATCACCACTGCAATCAGGCGCAAGCCATCCCGCTGGGCCGAAGAAGCCAGGCAGTATTTGGCTTCAGTGGTCCAGCCCGTTTTGCCTGTATCAGCACCATTATACCACCAGAGCAGCTTATTGGTATTATATAACTTAAATTCACCACCCCGGAGGTCATATTCCTTAATAGAGGTCAATTCCCGGAAGAGGGGATGTTTCATCCCTTCCCGGAGGATCATAGCCAGGTCATAAGCAGAAGCGACATGACCTTCAGCAGGCAAACCATAAGCATTGACAAACTTACTGTCCTTCAGACCCAGATCCTTAAGCTTCTGGTTCATCATTTCCACAAAAGCCTCATGGGAACCGGCAACATGCTCCGCCACTGCTACACAGGCATCATTGGCAGAACCAACAGCTATCGAAATCAGCAGGTCTTTTAGTGTCATTTCTTCCCCGGGTTCAAGATAGATCTGGGATCCACCCATGCCGGCAGCATTTTCGCTTGCCTTAATCCGGTCTTCCAGTTTTACTTTGCCCTGTTCCACAGCCTCTACAGCCACCAGCAAAGTCATGATTTTAGTTACACTGGCCGGCGGCAAGGCCTGATGCATATTTTTTTCATAGAGAATCTGTCCACTATTAGCTTCCATCAAAACGGCTGATTGTGCTGTAGTCTCCAGTTGAACCACCGGCTGTGCAGGCTGCTGACCAGTTTTTATCTTTGCAGCACCGGCTGCAGCCGGAAAAAGCAGTGTAAATGCTGTTATCCAGATAATCATTTTCTTCCACATAAAAAGAACCCCCTTTGCCACATGCTTGTACAACATTATTATGTGGCAGAAAGGGGGAAATATACCTTAGATTTTAACGAATTCTGGCATTAGGTACATCATGACCAGTTAGTTCTTTATAGGATTTTTGCAGAAGCTGTACTGCATAAACAGGGTTGTGAATCCCATAAGATCCTTCATCCTCAATAAAGAAGATATTGAAAAGAGCATTATAGATTTCTTTTGCTGCAGGGTTAGTCCAGTAAGGTTTGGTTGTATCCACTACCCATTTGTTATTTTCAAACTTATGTGTTAAAGAGTCAGTATGCTTCATATCAGTGTAGATAATGATTTGACCACCGGTACTGACAGCATGGGCTTCAGGATAACCCAGTTTCTCATTAATAGCTTTTTCCAGCACAGCGATCAAACCTTTGATTTCATCCTGAATCCCTTCGATTTTCCTGTCCCCGTCATAATCGCCCAGAGCCTGACGGTTAATAGTATTCAGGCCCGGATGACAGGCAGTACAGGCATTAAGATTTGATTTAATCAATTTACCGCTGGCATCTCTGGCTGCAACCTTAAATGTGTGACCACCCAGACCAGGTACATTGCTTTTTGCCATATGGCAGGTGACACAGGCATTAGGTATAGCAGCATGCGGGGAAGATTGATATTTTTCACCTGTTACTTCTGCTCCACCAAAACCTAGCAGCAATTCACTCTGGGCAGCGGCGTGAGGTCCACGGATGGCTACCCCAGGTGCATTCAAGTCCCTGGGGAAAGATGGAGCCTTGCGATAATCATGGCAGACAAAACAGGCGGCCGCTTTACCGGCATTAACCATCATAAATGGTTTATCAGCACCGGGTTGTCCTGGAGCTGCCACAGTTTGCAATCCCACCATACCAGTAATCCGCAGCCCCTTGTTGTCATGGCAGGCATCACAAGCTGCTACCGCTTTGGCATTGGGATAAGGACCATAAGGTTTCAAGGTGATGCTGGCATTACCATATACCGCTTCAAAAGTAGCTGGATTGCTTTTTACATCAGTAATATAGGCTTTAAATCCTTCAGTAGTGTGGCACTTGGCACAGTTATAAGTCCCACCCCGGTTATTGGGCCAAATTGATTTATCGGGCCCTTCCTCTACCAGCTGGCTGTGCTTGCTGCTTGCCCAGGCCTGATAGTTGAAAGCTACCGGATCAAAAGCTGGTTTGGGCGGCGGTGTCGGTTTGATTGGTTGTGGTTTAGCTGCAGTTTGTTTTACCGGTTGTTTTTTGCTTGATTTTTTGGTTGATTTTTTAGTTGTAGAGGTTGTTTTAGTTACTGTTGTCCTGGTTGTTGTAGTCTTTGTACTTTGCAAGAAAGAGAAACTTCTTCCAGCGCTCAGGAATTTCTTACCTGTCTCGTTCAATTGTGGTATATTTGTTGTATGACAGGTAGTACAGCTTTTTGGCAAACTGCTGGGTACTTTGCTCAGATAGGCAGTACTGGCCCAACCTGTACCGCTGCCTACTGCAAACGCAACTAACAGAGCAAATCCCATTATGCCTGCCTTTCTGTTTTTGAACATTTCGCTCCCTCCTCTACTGTTTTGAATTTTTGTCAACCTTTCGACAAAATTACACCTCTTTACTTCACCTCCTCTAATTTACTTTATACGACATTTTTTTCACAATTCCTGCTTAAAAAAAAACAGACCGGTAAAACCGGCCTGGTTCATTCCTGCATTTGCTTCAACAAATTGGCCATTTCAATAGCAGTAACCGCAGCCTCATACCCCTTGTTTCCAGCTTTGGTGCCTGCCCGTTCAATGGCCTGTTCAATGGTATCAGTGGTCAGGACACCGAAAATCACAGGTTTGCCGGTATCCAGTCCCACTTTGGCCACCCCTTTGGCCACTTCAGCCGCTACATAATCAAAATGGGGAGTAGAACCGCGAATAACCGCCCCCAGACAGATGACTGCATCATATTGGCCACAGGCCGCCAGTTTTTGGGCTACCAGGGGAATCTCAAATGCTCCCGGCACCCAGGCTACTGTTACTTCTTCTTCTTTACCGCCATGGCGTTTAATGGCATCTAAAGCCCCGCCCAGCAGTTTGTTGGTGATGAACTCATTAAAGCGGCCTACTACAATGGCAAATTTAAGGTCCTGGGCCAGCAATTTACCTTCCAATAAATGATATGCCATGTTCTTGCTCCTTTCAAAAATTATTTAGAAGGACAACATGTGCCCTAATTTGGACTTTTTAGTGCTAAGGTAGCGCTCATTATAGTCACAGGGCTCGATCTCAATGGGCACCCTTTCTACAATCTCCAGACCATAACCCTCCAGTCCTTTGATTTTCCGGGGGTTATTGGTCATCAGGCGGATTTGCTTTAAACCCAGATCAGCCAGAATCTGAGCCCCTATACCATAATCCCGCAAATCAGCCGGGAAACCCAGGGCCTCATTGGCCTCAACGGTATCTGCCCCCTGTTCCTGTAATTTATAGGCCAGGATTTTGTTTTTCAAGCCAATGCCCCGCCCTTCCTGGCGCATATAGAGCAGCACGCCGCGGCCTTCCCGCTCAATCATGCGCATAGCTGCTGCCAGCTGGTCGCCGCAATCGCAACGGGCAGAGCCAAATACATCTCCTGTCAGGCATTCGGAATGAACCCTTACCAGCACCGGGCCAGGTGCGGTCAGGTCTCCTTTATGAATAGCCAGATGGGTCTGGCCATCAATCAAACTTTCATAGGCAGTGGCCTGGAATTCCCCAAAGCGGTTGGGCAATCTGATGGTCTCCACTCGCTGAATCAGTTTTTCCGTTTTACGACGATACTGAATCAGGTCAGCGATGGTGATTATTTTCAAACCATGTTCCCGGGCAAATTCCAGCAGCTCCGGCACCCGGGCCATAGTCCCGTCTTCTTTCATAATCTCACATATTACCCCTGCGGGATAAAGACCGGCCAGTCGGGCCAGGTCCACAGCAGCCTCGGTATGGCCCGCCCGCCGCAACACGCCACCTTCCCGATAGCGCAAGGGGAAAATATGACCGGGTCGCCGCAAATCCGCCGGTTTAGTGGCTGGATCCAGCAGGGCCTGAATAGTGCGAGCCCGTTCATGGGCGGAAATCCCGGTAGTAGTATCCTTAAAATCCACCGAAACGGTAAAGGCCGTGCCATGGGGGTCAGTGTTATGGGTAACCATAGGGGGCAAATCCAGTTCATCCAGCCGCTTGCCTTCCATCGGAACACAAATCAATCCCTTGCCATAAGTAGCCATGAAGTTAATGGCTTCCGGGGTGGCCTTTTCTGCCGCCATCAGCAGATCTCCTTCATTTTCCCGGTCTTCATCATCCACTACTATTATCATTTTTCCTGCCCGAATGTCAGCAATAGCTTCTTCAATACTGTGAAACTGTTTTTCCATTTTCCTCATCCCTTTCCCCTTCTATTCCAGGAAACCGTGCTGCGCCAAAAATTCCATACTTAACTGAGACTGCCGTTTTTCAGATGTCGGTGGAAATTTTAACAGGCGTTCAATATATTTACCAATGATGTCCCCTTCCAAATTGACCCGGTCGCCTACCTTTTTGAAGCCTAGAGTGGTGCGTTTAACTGTTTCCGGAATCAGGGATACTTGAAAACCATTATCTATCAAACTGACAACAGTCAGACTAATGCCATCTACTGCAATGGAGCCTTTTTCAATAGTATAGCGCAAAACCCCTGCAGGTGCGCTGATAGTGGTTAAGAGAGCGATATCCACCCGCTCCTGAGCGATAATGGTGCCTACACCGTCCACATGGCCACTGACCAGATGGCCACCCAGGCGGGTATTTAAAGTCAGGGCCCGCTCCAGGTTAACCCGGCTGCCTGGTCCCAGTTCCCCCAGATTAGTGCGGTCCAGAGTTTCAGCCATCACATCAGCCATAAACCAGTCAGGTCCCAGTTCCGTTACAGTCAGGCAAGTCCCATTGACTGCAATGGAATCTCCCAGGCGGGTCCCTTCCAGAACCGTACGGGCTGCAATTTTTATCCTGGCCGAGCGGGCTCCTCTGTTAAGAGCCCTTACCTCTCCCAGCTCCTCTACAATCCCTGTAAACAATCTTATTTCACCTCCCGGGCGGGATAGCCAATGTAAAGGAAATCCGGCCCGATTTGTCGCCATTCTCCATGCTGCATGGTAATGGCTGCTGCCATGCGCTCAATCCCCGCACCTTGCAAGGGAGTTGGAGCCATTAACCCACCTGCCAGTTTAGGAGCAATAAAGGCATAGACCTTTTGAATCAGCCCTGCCGCCAGCATGGACCAGGCCAATTCACCGCCACTTTCCAGGAGCAAATTTACCAGCCCCCGCCGGGCCAGCTCCTGCAGCAAAGCGGTTAAATCAACCCGCCCGGCCTGTTCGGGCAGCACCAGGACCTCTACCCCGTCAGCCTGCATTTGCTGCCTCCAGGTAACAGAACTCTGTTCTGTGGTTGCAATCAGGGTAGGAGCAGCTGAGATTTGCGCCAGCCGGACGACCTGGGCCCCCGGAGGTGTGCGTCCGTGGCTGTCCACCACAATTCTAACTGCATCCCTGCCGCCCTCCGGTAAGCGGGTAGTAAGGGCAGGATCATCGGCCAGCACCGTCCCGCTGCCTACCAGAATACCATCTACCTCATTCCTGAGCTGATGTACCAGCAAACGGGACTGTTCACTGCTAATCCAGCGACTGTCCCCGGTGCGGGTAGCGGTTTTACCATCCAGAGTCATCGCATACTTCCAGATCACAAAAGGCATTTTCCGGCTAATATAGTATAACCAGCCCTCATTAAGCTTCCGGGCCTCTTTCTCCAGCAGACCTACTTCCACCTGAATACCCGCTTTCCTTAACCGGGCCAATCCCCGCCCGGCTACCAGGGGATTGGGGTCAGTCATGGCCGCAACTACTCTCCTCACTCCTGCAGCAATCAGGGCATCAGCACAGGGAGGAGTACGGCCATAATGGGAGCAGGGTTCCAGGGTTACATAGACATCGGCCCCAGCCGCCCGTTTCCCTGCTTCCCGCAGGGCATGCACTTCTGCATGGGGTGTGCCGGCCTTCTGATGATAACCCTCTCCGATGATTTCCCCATCCTTGACAATCACACAGCCCACCAGCGGGTTAGGACTGGTACGACCTCTGGCTCTCCCTGCCAGTTCTAAAGCCAATCGCATATATTCTTCATCGCGCATCCTCATCACCACTTCGGCCCACAAATAAAAAACCCCGGAGCGCTCCCGGGGCAAAAGGGCAAACTAAATAGTCAGCCAGTGCAGTAACTACTGGCTGTTTTGCTCGCCCTCCTTCTCCCATCCAGACTGTCACTGTCGGCTCCGGACTTGCCTTCTGGCGCACCGGATCTGCCGGCTGAGCCGGCTCGCGGGCTCGCAGCTCATGCTGCCTACCGCCGGTAAGGAATTTCACCTATCCCCGAAGGAGTTTACAATGATTATACCCTCTACAACAAAAGATTGTCAAGGGAATGGAGGAAAGCCCTGGCTTTTTAAAGTCGCCAGTATTTTTTCTGGATCTGCCAGGCATCATCGATGCGCAAACGCTGGGTAGGCCGCACGGGAGCATAAGGAGGAGCCGCCGGGTCGGTGACAGCCACCGGTAGCTCCCCCCAGACGGCCACTGTAGCAGCCACAGCGTGGCCAACTGTAGCCGGATCATAACCTCCCTCCAGCGCAGCCACCAGAGGCCAGGGCTTGATCATTTTCGCCAGCTGTCCAAATCCTTCACTGGTCAAGGCCAGACTGGAAAGGGGGTCAGCAAAATGGGCATCATATCCTGCCGCCACCAGCAGAAGCTGAGGCTGGAATTGCTCTAACACCGGCAAAATAATTTTATGCATGGCATAGTAGTAGCCCGTATCCCCTGTATCTTTCGGCAGAGGAATATTGATGTTAAAGCCTTTCCCCCGTTCGTCGCCTGTTTCTGTTGCCCAGCCAGTATAGGGATATAAGCCATCCTGGTGCAAAGAAATGTATAGCACTTCCGAATCAGAGTAAAAAAACGACTGTAAACCATTGCCATGATGAGCATCCCAGTCTAAAATGGCAATACGGTTTAGCCCATACTCCTGCCGGGCATAGTTGGCCCCTATGGCCAGGTTGTTAAGGACACAAAAGCCCCCTCCCCGCAAAGCGGCAGCATGGTGTCCCGGCGGCCGCACCAGAGCCAGCGCACGGTGATAGACACCCTTCATGACTGCATCGATCCCGTCCAGCACCGCACCCACTGCCCGCAGAGCAACATCATAAGTATCCCGGTCAACAACAGTATCTTCTGCCCAGACGCCTCCGCCAGCGGCACAGAATGCCTGCAATGCTTCCAGGTATTCATGGGGATGAGCCAGCAACACCTCACTCCGACTGGCCTGACGGGGCCGCCTGCGGGGTACTTTTTCCCACAATCCGTACTCCTTCAGCTCCCCGACAATAGCCTGCAAGCGGCTACCATGTTCCAGGGAATCGGTCTCGTGTTTCAGAAAAATCTCATCATAAAGCAAGAGTAGGGGTTCTGTCATTTTACCCGCACCTTTCCCGCAAACTGCGGATTGCTGTCGAGATGTCGGCAGCACCGAAAATATAGGACCCGGCCACCAGGATATCAGCTCCGGCTTTGACCACCAAGGGCGCAGTTTCCTGGTTAATGCCCCCGTCAACCTGAATGGTAAAATTCAGCTTTCTTTCGCGCCGCCAGGTATTAAGCCGTTCAATCTTTTCCACCATTTCCGGAATAAAACGCTGTCCGCCAAATCCCGGATTCACAGTCATCAGCAAGACCATGTCCAGATAAGGTAAAACATATTCAATCACTGTCAGAGGTGTAGCCGGATTCAAAGCGACAGCTGCCTTGATACCATGATTACGAATGGTTTGCAGGGTCCGATGTAAATGGGTACAGGCTTCCGCATGTACGGAAATAATATCGGCACCGGCCTTCACAAATTCTCCAATAAACTGGTCCGGGTTGGTGATCATCAGGTGAACATCGAAAGTCATCCGGCTTTTATCCCGCAAGGCCTGTACCACCAGCGGACCAATGGTAATGTTAGGGACAAAATGTCCATCCATGACATCGATATGCAGCATTTCCGCACCAGCAGCTTCTACCTGTGCCACGTGGGCCCAGAGGTTGGCAAAATTCGCTGACAATATGGATGGGGCGATCTGAACCAAGACTAGTACCTCCTCTCCTGTTCCAGCACTTCTTCCAGCAATTCCAGGTAATTATGGTAGCGCGTCTGGTCGATCAGCCCCTGCTCTACTGCCAGTCGCACTCCACAATCAGGTTCAGCCCGGTGCATGCGGCCGGGGAAACGGCATTGCATATAGGGCAAAAAATCGGGATAAAAATGGGCCAGTTCTTTACTATTAACATTATGAAGACTCAAAGAGCTAAAACCAGGCGTATCAGCCAGCCAGCCCTCCCCTACGGTCAGCAACTCCACATGCCTGGTAGTATGCCGCCCCCGTCCGATTTTATCACTAACTTCCCCGGTTTTCAGGGAAAGGCCGGGGGCCAGAGCATTGATCAGGCTGGATTTGCCCGCTCCAGATGGCCCGCAGATTACTGACACCCGGGTAGCCAGATGCTGTTTTAATTCCGGTAACCCCTGCCCGGTTACAGCACTGGTAATCAATGTCGTAAACCCGGCCGCCCGGTAGAGAGCAGTCAGCCGTTGTGCGCCCTCCGGATCCAAGTCCCCTTTATTAATTACCAGTAGGGGATGAATTCCTTCCGCACTGACCTGTACTAATAAGCGGTCGATCAATAAGCGGTTAGGGTCAGGGTTGGCGGCGGCAAAAACTAGCAAAGCCTGATCTACATTAGCGATAGGGGGCCTGATGAGAGCGTTACGGCGGGGCAAAATTTCCTCAATTACCCCCTGTTCCCGGTTTAAAGAGGTTATCTTTACCTCATCCCCTACCAGAGCCGTTTGTTGCAGTTTGCGGAATTTGCCCCGCAGACGGCATTCGTAGACAGTATCTCCAACGCGGACATAGTAATAGCCGCCTATCCCTTTCAGCACTATTCCTGTCTCCATAACCGTCCTCCTATGGGGTTAGTTCCTGTTCTTCTGATTTTTGTCCATCAATGAAAATCAAAGCTTTAGCTTTACCGTAGTATCTGATCGGCACCACCAGAGTGGAACCCCCGGTGCCACTGCCAATAAACTCCTGTCTGCCTTCCGGGCTCTTGTTATCCACTACTTTGATGGAGACCTGGTGGGGCTCACCTGCCCCGGGGATGTTTACCGAAATAGAAATTTGCTGAGGCTGAGGTCCAGGACCGGCGCTTACTTTCAGTTTGACACTGCTACCCTTTTCCGTTTCTGTCCCCGGCTGAGGCTCCTGACTGATAACTGTCCCAGGGAAAAAGTCCGTACTGGCTTCCTGAGTAATATTTTCCTCCGGTACTTTCAGGCCCATGGCTTCCAGGGCTGCCCTGGCAGCAGTAAGGCTTAACCCGGTAACATTGGGCATTTTCAGCAACACCGGTTTTTTACCCTTGCTGACCACCAGATTTACTGCAGTCTGGCGGGGGACTTGTTCACCAGCAGCCGGGTTCTGGGAAATAACTGTATCCTTTTCATATTCATCACTGTACTGGTAATCAATCGTCCCCAGAGCTAACCCTGCCTTTTCCAGGGCCAGACGAGCATCTTCCTTATCCTGGCCTGAAAGATCAGGCACATTCACCTTTTCCACTCCTACACTGACAATTACACCAATAGCCTGCCCTTCCCGCACTTCAGTCCCGGGCTTTTCCCGTTGACTGATTATCCGGTTCTCCGCAATGGTGTCACTATATTCCCGCCCCAGCACTTCCAGTTGCAAATGAGCTGGCTTTAAGCGCTGTTCTGCCTCTTCTACTGTCAAATTGGTCAAATCCGGCACTTCCACCGTTTTGGGTAAAAGCAGAAAATAGCCAGCTCCCCCGAGAATTAACAGGGTAACCAGAATAGCCAGCCAGGCCCAGAGTTTACGTTTATTTTTCTTTTCCCTGGCAGCCTGCTGCTTACCCAGAGCCTGTTTCAGTTCATCCCGGGGCAAAACCATGGTTGGATTTTCATCCAGCATCAGTTTTTTCGTCTGTTCACTAATTTGGCCTATGAGGACTGTCCTCAGGTCCTCCAGCATCTCCTCCGCACTGGCATAGCGGCGCGCCCGGTCTTTGGCCATTGCCCGCCGAACCACCATCTCCAGCTCCGGGCTAACGGCAGGATTCAGCTTGGATAGAGAGGGAGGCTGATCCCCCATATGTTTCATGGCTACTGCAATTGGCGATTCTCCCTCATATGGCAGCCGCCCGGCCAGCATTTCAAACAGCACGACCCCCACCGAGTAAAGGTCAGACTGAAAAGAGGCCGGTTCTCCTCGAGCCTGTTCAGGGGAAATATAATGGACTGAGCCTACAATCGTCCCGGTTTGGGTCACAGTAACATCGGTTGTGGAGCGGGCGATGCCGAAATCAGTGACTTTTACCCTTCCATCTTTGGCAATGAGGATATTACCTGACTTGATATCCCGATGCACAATCCCACTGGCATGGGCATGGACCAAAGCCGCACAGATCTGCCGGGCTATATCTACCGCTTCCACCGGTGCCAGCGGGCCCTTTTCCCGGATATATCTTTTCAAGGTGATGCCATCAATATATTCCATTACGATATAGTGGATAATTCCGTCCTGACCTACATCAAAGACATTGACAATATTGGGGTGAGACAAACGGGCCACCGCCTGGGCTTCCCGCCGAAAGCGTTCTACAAAATCAGCATCATCAGAATACTGCGGGCGCAGGATTTTAATGGTAACATCCCGCTGCAAATAGCGACAATGAGCCCGATATACTACTGCCATGCCGCCGCCACCTAACAGCTCCTCTACATGATAACGGCCTGCTATTACTCTGCCTATCAGTTCCATGGTCCTCACCTCGGTTTTACCAGCACCAGCGTGATGTTATCCTTGCCACCCCGCTCAAGTGCCTCCTCTATCAGCCTGTTTGCCAGGGTAGGTAAGTCACTGTTATCTTCCTGCCATGTTTGCAGCAATTCCAGCATTTCCTCATCTCTAACCTGACCGCTTAAACCATCGGTGCAAAAAAGATACAGGTCATCAGGTTCTATGGTTAGTTCCGTTAAATCCACCACTACGGCCGGATCCATCCCCAGAGCTCTAGTCAGGATATTACGCTGGGGATGTTTAAAGGCTTCCTCCAAACTGATTCCGCCATTCTGGTAAAGCTGATAGACCAGGGAATGGTCATGGGTTAATAACTTCAGTTCTCCTCGCCGCCAGCGGTATGCCCGGCTGTCACCCACATGAGCAATAACTAACAGGTTACTGTCCCCGGAGAAATAACCACAGGTCACGGTAGTACCCATGCCCAGGTTTTGATTTTCCAGCCGCCCGCGGTGATAAATTTCCTGGTTGGCTTTCTCCACTGCCTGGCGTAAAAGTCCCAGTATCCCAGGGCCTATTAATTGCTCCCGATTCCGGGCCAACTCCTGGATTATTATCTCCCCGGCCATCTGGCTGGCAATCTCCCCTGCAGCATGACCGCCCATCCCATCAGCTACCCCGAATAAATTGAGATCAGGAGCCAAAATAAAAGCATCCTGATTGTTTTTTCTGACCAGACCAACATGGGTACCTACCGCAAACTGCAATTTTCCCACCTCACACATACTCTCCCTAGAGATAAAACTCTGCTTCCCAGGGTCCTATCTTAATCCTGTCCCCCGGGGAAAGCAGTACTTCTGTTACCGGTCGCCCGTTAACCAGAGTACCATTGGCACTGTCCAGGTCCTGCAGAACCCAGCCTCTGTCAGTCGGCAGAATCCTGGCATGGAGTCTCGATACCGTTGGATGATTAATAGTAATGGTGCAGTCCTCTCTTCGGCCTATGTACACCGTTTGCCGGGGCAGGGCAAGGCGCATGCCAGTATCCTCCCCGGATAATATTACTAACGCCGCAGCTGCGGCTGAACTTATTTCCTGACACTGGGCCGGTAAAGCAAACACAATGGTGCCATCCTGACCACTCATCAACTCTGTTTTACGCCGCCATAGCCTTCTCCACCAGCTCATCCTTTCCCGCTCCTCTCAGCCATTACCCTGCGGCGCAATTGACCGCAGGCGGCATCAATTTCCTGGCCCAGTTCCCGCCGGACGGAAACCTCCAGCCCGTATGTTTCGACTATTCTACGAAAACGGGCAATTTCCTGCTGTTCAGGCCGCTCCCAGTCATATTCAGGAACTGGATTGATGGGTATTAAATTCACATGAGCCAGGCGACCCCGCAATAAACTGCCCAGTTGCCGCGCCAGTTTTTCACTGTCATTTACTCCTTTGATCAGGGCA
This sequence comes from Carboxydocella sp. ULO1, assembly GCF_002049255.1. Taxonomy (NCBI): domain Bacteria; kingdom Bacillati; phylum Bacillota; class Clostridia; order Eubacteriales; family Clostridiales Family XVI. Incertae Sedis; genus Carboxydocella; species Carboxydocella sp. ULO1. The sequence goes on from NZ_BDLQ01000132.1 coordinate 60,646, forward strand.
TACTCATAGGTAATCCGGCGCCCGGTCTGCTCAGTGTAAAAATCACAGGCTGCCAGCAGCTTTTGCAAGGGATATTTGCGGTTGATCGGCAAAAGGTAACTGCGCAGCTGATCATTGGGCGCATGAAGGGATATGGCCAGGGTAATGGCCAGTCCTTCCCGGGCCAGGTCATAGATGCGAGGTACCAGACCACTGGTAGAAACTGTCAGGTGACGCTGACCAATATTTAGACCCTGGCGATCACTGACCAGACGCAAAAACTTTACTACCTCATCATAGTTATCCAGAGGTTCGCCAGTCCCCATCACCACTACCCGTCCTACTCTGGATCCGCTCAGTTTTTGCATAGCCAGCACTTGATCATAAATCTCCCAGGCCTCCAGATTGCGCACCAGACCGCCAAGAGTGGAAGCGCAAAGGCGACAGCCCATACGACAACCCACCTGACTGGAAACGCAGACACTGGTGCCGTAATTATACACCATCAACACCGTTTCCACCGCCTGCCCATCGGGCAGGGCAAAGAGGGCCTTAATGGTCCCATCCCTGGCCTGCTGGCTGGTAACCAGCTGCAGACTCTCGATTTTTGCCTTTTCCCGCAGCTGTTGCCTCATTTCTTTACTCAAATTGGTCATAGCCTCAAAATCCGTAACCCCTTTTTGCCAGATCCACTGGTAAATTTGCTGGGCCCGGAAGGCGGGCTGCCCCAGTTCAGCGGTTAGCCAGCAGGTAAGCTCAGGCAAAGAAAGGGTTTTTAAATTGATCATCGTTCCTATTTATCCTCCTTCCGCCAGCGGGCCAGGAAAAAGCCATCACTATTTTCCCGGTGAGGCAAGAGCTGTATTTCTCCGGCAGGCGCTCCCTCCCAGGGCAAAAGTTGAAACTCGGGAAAATTTTCCCCAAACCAGCGAGCAACCTCCTGATTTTCCTGGCGGTTGATGGTACAGGTACTATAAACCAGGATTCCTCCTGGTGCTACACAGGCCGCAGCGGCCTGTAGAATCCGTTTTTGAAGCTCCGGGAGACTCTTTAAATCTGCCGCAGCTTTTTGCCAGCGTATTTCTGGCCTGCGCCTGATTACCCCCAGTCCGGAACAAGGGGCATCTACCAGCACCCGGTCAAACCGGTTATGCCAGGCAGATGGCAAAGCGGTAGCGTCCTGCAATACCGTGTGGATGGATTTTATCCCCAGACGCAAACAATTGTCCTCAATCAGCTTCAACTTATGGGGATGAATATCACAGGCTACGATTTCCCCCTGGTCAGACATCAGCTGGGCTAGATGGGTGGTTTTGCCTCCCGGTGCAGCACAGGTATCCAGTACCTTCATACCCGGAAGGGGTGCTACCACATGGGCCACCTGCATGGATGCCTGGTCCTGTACCAGCCACCAGCCCTCCGCAAAACCCGGTATACGGGTGAGCAAGTCAAAGTCCGTCAGTTCTACCCCTTCTGATGGCCAGGACAGTTCTTTTACTCCAGTGCCCGCCGCCTGCAGGCGTTCCACCAGTTCTGCCCGGGTCAGGCGCAGGGTATTGGTCCGTAAAGTCAAGGGGGGGATGTTATTTCCGGCAGCCAGCAGTTTTTCTGTGTCTTCTTCCCCCAGTTCCTTTAGCCACAATTGTACCAGCCAGCGAGGATAGCTGTAAAAAACACTGAGGTAGCCCACTAGATCCTGATTCCGATCTGGCCAGCTCCAGTTACCTTGGTTGCGCAACAGATTGCGCAATACCCCATTAACCAGGCCGGCAAGCCCGGTAAATTTGTTCTTTTTGGCAAGTTCCACACTGGTATGTACTGCTGCCGGGCCTGGAATCCTTTCACTTTTTACAATCTGGTAAGCACCTACCAGCAGGATAGCCTGCAATCTGTGGGGCATCTTTTCCAGGGGTTTACTTAAAAACTGATTTAACAGCCAGGCCAACGCTAAATAGTATTTTACAGTACCATAAACCAGTTCAGTTACCAGCTTGCGTTCCCTGCTATCCAGGGCACTGGCGGCTTTATTCAGAGTCAGGTTGGAATAGGCCTGTTGCCATAATACCTGTTCCACTATTTCTACTGCTATTTGACGTGGTTCTTTCAAAGTTATTCCACCAACTTTATTCCAGTTTAGTTCCAGCCTGCAGTTTGCGCCCCCTCAGGAAGTCTGCCCCGGTCATGGCCCTGCTTCCTGCTGGCTGCAACTGGGTTAGCACCAGGTGCCCATCTCCGGCTGCCACCACTGGTCCTTCTGTGCGCAATTCCACTACAGTTCCCGGATCAGCCAGCGGTGTGCCAGGTTCAAACCTGGCCTGCCAGATTTTCAGGGGATTCCCTTCCCAGAGGGTATAGGCCCCCGGCCAGGGGTTTAGGCCCCGGATCAGGTTGACAATCTGCTGGCCGCCAGCCCCCCAGTTAATCCGCTCTGTTTCCCGATTCAGCATTGGCGCATAGGTGGCCCGGCTATGGTCCTGGGGTTCCCGGGGCGCCTGGCCCTGCTCGATTTGGGTCAGGGTTTGCACCAGCAACTCTGCCCCCAGAGTGGCCAGCCGGTCATGCAAAGTTCCAAAGGTATCCGTATCCTTAATGGGCACTTTGGCTTTCAGAATCATATCCCCGGCATCCAGTTCCCTGCTCATGTACATAGTTGTAATACCGGTTTCCTGTTCACCATTAATGATTGCCCATTGGATAGGGGCAGCTCCCCGGTAGCGAGGCAGCAAAGAAGCATGGACATTGATACAACCCAGGGGCGGCAATTGCAGGATCTTTTCCGGCAATATCTGACCATAAGCTACTACCACAATGGCATCTGGCCGTAATTCTTCCAGCTCTGCCAGAAAGTTTTCATCTTTAACTTTCAAGGGCTGAAAAACCGGCCAGCCCCGGCTTAGAGCCGCTTCTTTAACAGGGGAGAAAGAAACTTTCTGTCCCCGCCCCCGCGGTCGGTCCGGCTGGGTTACTACACCTACCACCTGCCAGCCGGGCTGGTCCAATGCCAGCAAGCTGGGCACAGCAAAATCAGGGGTTCCCATAAAGACAATCCGCATGCTGTATCCCTCCTATTTGCTGGGGCGCAGATTTTCTGCTTTATCTACATATAAGATACCATCAAGATGGTCTATTTCATGCTGGAAGGCGCGGGCCAGCAAGCCTTCGGCCTCATATTCCACCAGTTCCCCCTGGCGGTTGAGACCGCGGACCTTGACTCTAGCCCATCTCTCCACATCCCCCTGTTTGCCGGGAACAGAAAGACAACCTTCCACCGCCACTTCCTTGCCTTCACAATGGATAATCTCTGGATTGATCAGTTCAATCAGTCCCTCACCCACATCAACTACTATCACCCGTTTGCTGATGCCAATCTGGGGAGCAGCCAGCCCTACCCCTTCCGCATCATACATAGTGTCAGCCATGTTTTCCAGGAGCTTGATGATATTGGGGGTAATCTCTTTTACCGGTTTGGCAACTTGACGCAGAACAGGATCGCCAATCTCCACTATTTTAAATACTGCCATTAATTATCTCCCTCACTTTATAGCAAACTGACTGGTTCAATATCCAGAACCAGACGCACTTCCCCACTGCGTTGCTTGCTCCATTTCTGTAACACTTCCCGGCCCAGGCTGCGTAATCCCTCCAGCTCCGGGCCCTTGATGGCCAGATGCCAGCGATACTGGCCCCGCAAGCGGGACAGAGGCGCCGGGGCGGGCCCCAGCAGGGACTGATCCGCTTGCAATCCCGGTTGCAGCCAGTCACAGATCAGCTGACTGCCCCTGATTACTTCCTCTTCCCTGGGCCCGCTAAGCAGTAGACGGACCAGGTAGCTGAAAGGGGGATTGCCCAGCATTTCCCTCAGCTCCAGCTCCTCCCGGTAAAAACCCGGATAATCATGTTCTACTGCCCGTAAAATGCTGTAATGTTCCGGCGAATAGGTCTGAATAATCACCCTCCCCGGCAGGACATCCCGGCCAGCCCGACCGCCCACCTGAGTCAGGAGCTGAAAAGTCCTTTCCCCTGAACGGAAATCGGGAACATTCAGGGAAGTATCGGCAGAAATCACACCGACCAGAGTTACTTTAGGAAAATCCAGGCCCTTAGCAATCATCTGGGTGCCGATTAGAACCTGAATTTTTTCTTCCAGCATATTCTGAATGATAGTTTCATGGGCTCCCCGACGACTGGTAGTATCCACATCCATCCGCTGCCAGCTCACACCTGGAAACTCCCGGGCAAATTCCTCTGCCACCCGCTGGGTACCTGCCCCAAAATAACGGATATACCTGGAATTACACCGGGGACAAAGGGCCGGGGAAGGTTCTCTGTGTTCACAATAGTGACAGCGTACCGTCTGGTCCGAACTATGATAGGTCAAAGTCACATCACAGGCAGGACAGCGCAGCACATACCCGCAACTGCGACAGGATACAAAAGTACTGTAGCCCCGGCGATTCAAAAACAGAATCGCCTGTTCCCCCCGCTGCAGAGTGTGTCGGAGAGCTTCCTGCAGTTCCCGGGAAAAAATGCTGCGATTGCCCTCTGCCAGTTCCTGTCGCATATCCACCACAGTCACCGGCGGCAGAGGCCGATCATCGATTCTTTCCGCCAGGGTCAAGAGGGTGAATTCCCCCTGCTGGGCGCGATAAAAGGTCTCAACTGCCGGAGTGGCACTGCCCAGCACCAGGGTAGCCCCTGTTCGTCTGGCCCGTTCCTGGGCCACCTCCCGGGCATGATAACGGGGGGTAACATCCTGTTTGTAACTGGTTTCATGCTCCTCGTCGATTATGATTAGCCCCAGTTTTTGCAGAGGAGCGAAGATAGCAGAGCGGGCCCCGACTACTACTTTAATTTTGCCTTCTTTAATTCTTTGCCACTCCAGATGCCGTTCCCGCAAAGACAGGCGGCTGTGAAAAACAGCTACATCTGCTCCAAATCGTTCCTTAAAACGGGCTGCAATTTGCGGGGTCAGGGAAATTTCCGGGACCAGACAAATCGCTGTCTGGCCTCTTTCAAGACAGCTAGCAATGGCACGCAGGTAGATCTCGGTTTTGCCACTGCCTGTCACTCCGAAAAGCAGGAATTTTTTCCTTCTGCCCTTTACTATGCTCTCTTCTATAGCCTGAAAAGCGGCCTGCTGGGCCGGAGTTAACCGGGGCCAGACTACCTTGCGTTCTGGTTGCTCTGCTTGAAGTGAAATAGCTTTTTGACAGAGGAGCCCCTTGTCCAGCAAGCCTCTAATTACGCTCTCGGTTACTTCCGCCCGGGCCGCCAGCTCCTTTACCGTCAGGCCCGGTACAGCACAGGCGACCGTTAAGGCCTGCCGGCTTTTGCTGGCCCGGGGTGAAAGACTGAGCAAATGTACTGCCAGCTCCTCCGGCGGAAAGGCTGGATAAATACCGAGCTTGCCGGTCCCTTTCTCGCCCACCATTTTAAATTGTTCCACCTGAACCAGGCCGGCTGCCTGCAACTTTTTTAGCACCTGTTGTCCCTGGCTCCGGAACATCGCCCGCAGGGAAGGAGCATCAGCCTCGCCGCCCCGGGCAGCCAGCCACTCCAGCATTTCCAGTCCAGCCTCTTCTTCCTCATCATCCTGCTGATTTAAATAGGCCCAGCCCCTGGGAGTAAGGGCCACCAGAGTACCACCAGAGTTCTTTTTACCCGGCGGAACCAGGGTATGAATTGCTGTTACCAGCGGACAAACATAATAGTCTGCCAGCCAGCGGGCCAAACCCAGCAGCTCCTCATCTATAATAGGCTCCCGGTCTATTAGTCCTATTATGTCCCGTACCTGTACCGGTGGGCGCTGGTCGGTGATGGCTGTTACAAAAGCCTGTACCCGCCCCTGTCTGCCCAGCGGAACCTGCACGCGCATGCCAGGACGCACCTGGCCCTGGAGCTGGTCCGGGATCCTGTAGGTCAGGGGGCGGTCCAGTTCTTTTACAGGTCTATCTATATATACCTCGGCATAAACAGGATTTTTCCCCATTTTTCGCCCTCTCTCCGGACTCTCGTTTCCAGTTGTATTATATCATATCCGACCGATAAAGAAAAAACCAGGAGATTTCCTGGCTTGCTCATGACCGCTCGGATAGTCGCGGCCTTTTGTCCTCCTGGACTCTTTCCAAGCATTCATCTAAACTATTTTTGACTTCCTGCAACTGTTGATCCATGGAGCGCAGTAACCAGATAACGATAATGACCAGGATAAGTCCTGCTGCCCCCGCCAAAATCCATAGCATGTCTATCACCTTCCCCGGATATGCCCCCAACAAGTTATCACAAGCACTTATCTATCTATCAAATTTCCTTTTCGACATAAAGTGACAAAATCCTGCATTAAAACAGGGAAAGCAGCAAATCTTTTTTATCTGTTTTTTCCCAGGGCAAGTCCAAATCCAGGCGTCCAAAGTGACCATAAGCAGCCAGCTGCTTATAAATAGGCCGACGCAAATTTAATTCCTGAATAATTTTTGTAGGCCGGAAATCAAAGACTTTTTTAACAGCAGCAACTAGCTCTGCTTCTGCAACTCGCCCGGTACCAAAAGTATTTATATCTATAGCCACAGGCTCGGCTCTGCCAATAGCATAGGCTACTTGTACCTCACAACGCCGGGCCAGTCCTGCTGCGACAATATTTTTGGCCACATAGCGGGCATAATAGGCAGCGGAGCGATCCACCTTGGTCGGATCCTTGCCGGAGAAAGCTCCACCTCCGTGCCGGGCCATTCCCCCATAGGTGTCAACAATAATTTTTCTTCCCGTCAGGCCACAATCCCCCTGGGGCCCACCTACCACAAAGCGGCCGGTAGGATTGACTAGTATCCTGGTATCAGCCAGCAGATGGGGGGGAATCGCCGGACGAATAACCTGCTGGATAATATCCTCCCGGATGGTTTCCTGGGATATGGAGGGCTTGTGTTGAGCTGAAACCACTATGGTATCAATTCTAACTACTTCATCATTATCATATTCCACTGTTACCTGGGTCTTGCCATCCGGTCTGAGATAGGGTACCAGCCGCTCCTTGCGTACCAGGGCCAAACGCCGTGCCAGCCGGTGGGCGAGGGCAATGGGGGCAGGCAGCAGTTCCGGAGTCTCATCACAGGCATAACCGAACATCATCCCCTGATCCCCGGCCCCACCGGGATCAACCCCCAGGGCAATGTCCGGCGATTGTTCATCAATAGCTGTGAGAACAGCACAGGTATCCCCATCAAAACCAAACTTGGCCCTGGTATAGCCAATATCTTTAATGGTTTCCCGAACGATCTTTGGGATATCAACATAGCACTCGGTAGTGATTTCACCCATCACCAGGACCAGCCCGGTGGTCACCATGGTCTCACAGGCCACCCTGGCGTCCGGGTCCCGGGCTAGAATGCTATCCAGAATGGCATCAGAAATCTGGTCAGCCATTTTATCAGGATGTCCTTCGGTCACTGACTCGGAAGTAAATAACCTTTTTGCCATTCTCTATTCCTCCTCTCCCAGGAGCTGAACTATCTGGTCAAAAATCCGGGCTGCTACTTCCTGTTTACTTAATAAAGGCCAGGAAATGGTTGCGCCATCGGGAAAAATAAAAGTTACCTCATTGGTATCACTGCCAAAGCCACTGCCCGGGCGACTGACATCATTTGCAACTATAAAATCCGCCCCTTTTCGCCGTGCTTTTTCCGCTCCATTGGCCAGCAAATCATGGGTTTCAGCAGCAAAACCCACCAGCACCTGTCCCGGCCGTTTCCGGGCTCCCAGTATGGCCAGAATATCGGGGTTTTTCTGCAAATGCAGTACCCAGTCCCCGTCCCCCTTTTTCACTTTCTGCTCTGCTACCTGGACCGGACGAAAATCGGCTACTGCAGCGGCCTTGATAATTACATCCATCTCCGGGGCTCGACTTAATACGGCCTCAGCCATCTCTTCTGCCCGCTCCACCCGGATGAATTCCGCCAGTCCAGGAGGAGGAGCCAGCTCCACCGGTCCCGAAACCAGAACTACCTGGCCCCCCCGCCTGACCGCCTCTGTAGCCAGAGCGTAACCCATTTTGCCGGAACTGCGATTGGCGATAAAGCGAACGGGATCCAGCGGTTCCCTGGTGCCACCGGCGGTAATCAGGACTTTGCGCCCGGTCAGGTCTCTTTTGCCCTCCAGGTCCCAGCAAATTAAGGCTGCCGCCTCGAGGATGGTATTTACCGCTGCCATCCGGCCTTTACCTTCATAGCCACAGGCCAGGCGACCACTTTCCGGTTCAACAATTCGTACCCCAACTGCCTGCAGCTTTTCCAGATTAGCCTGAACCAGCGGATTTTCCCACATGTGGACATTCATGGCCGGTGCCAGCAAAATGGGGGCCCTGGTTGCCATCAGCACCGCTGTCAGCAGGTTATCAGCCAGGCCATGGGCCAGCTTGCCAATGGTATTGGCCGTAGCTGGTGCCACAATCACCAGCTGGGCCCAGTCCGCCCAGGCGATATGCTGCACTTCCCAGGCTTTTGGCTCAGCAAACATATCCAACCCAACCGGCTGCCGGGACAGGGTCTGCAAGGTCAGGGGTGTAATAAATTTTTGAGCTGAAGGGGTCATAATAACCCTGACTTCAGCTCCTGCTTTCACTAATTGGCTGACCAGGTCCGCCGCCTTATAGGCTGCGATCCCGCCAGTGATGCCGACAATTATTCTTTTCCCCTGCCACATTACTTGATCCCACTCTTGGTTCGTTCATATTGTAACCTATCGGCTGCAATTTCCTCCAGTGCTCTGGAAACAGGCTTGGTGCCAGCAGAGCTCTCCGGGTAGGTCAGCATACGGGCCCGTTTGGCTGCAGCTACCACCAGGGTGTAGCGGCTATCCACCTTTTTCAGCAGAATATCCAGCGAAGGTTTATTCATGATTCTCCACCTCCAGTCGGTAAGGTCAAGCGTTGTACGCGGCATTTTTCCGCTATGATAATGGCTTCCAGTTTTTCTACAGCTTTTTCCACCAGATCATTGACAATACAGTAGTCATATTTTTTGACATAACTTAGTTCCGTCGCAGCACAGGCCAGGCGTTTCGAAATACTTTCCGCCGACTCCGTGCCCCGGCCGGTAATGCGTTTTTTCAGTTCTTCCATTGACGGAGGAAGAATAAAAATAAAAATAGCTTCAGGAAACTTCTCCCTTATCTGTAACGCTCCTTGAACATCGATTTCCAAAATCACATCTCTACCGGCGGCAAGATTATCCAGCACGGCCTGGCGTGGAGTTCCATAGTAGTTGCCGCTTTCGTAAACCATGGCCCATTCCAGCAGTTCTCCGGCAGCGATCATTTCTTCGAAACGTTCCCTGGTGACAAAATAATAATGAACCCCGTCTATCTCTCCCGGCCGCGGTTTACGGGTAGTAGCCGAAACCGAATACGCTACTTCAGGATGTCGTGCCATCAGGGCCCGGCAAACGGTGCCCTTTCCGGCACCGGATGGACCGGATATCACCAGTAATAAGCCCTGTCCGGTCATCCTATTGTTCCTCCGTCTCATCATCTTCAAGATCAGCTATGGCTGCCGGGGCCTCCTTGGCCATCAGCCGATGAGCTACCGTTTCCGGCTGTACTGCTGATAAAACGACATGATCACTGTCAGTAATGATCACCGCCCGGGTACGCCGGCCATAAGTGGCATCAATCAGCATGCCCCGATCCCGGGCTTCCTGGATAATCCGCTTGATGGGTGCTGATTCCGGACTGACAATCGCTACAATCCGATTGGCAGAGACAATGTTACCAAAACCGATATTCACCAGTTTAATCTCCACGCCAACAGCCTCCTTACTCCAGGTTTTGCACCTGTTCTCTGATTTTTTCGATCTCGGTTTTCAATTCAACTACCAGTTTGCTTATAGTTAAATCCCCTGCTTTGGATCCAATGGTATTGGCTTCTCTGTTCATTTCCTGCACAAGAAAATCCAGTTTGCGCCCTACCGGCTCCCGGGCCTTTAAACACAACCGGGCCTCCTGGTAATGGCTGAATAAGCGCACCAGCTCTTCATCAATTGCTGCCCGTTCTGCCAGCAAAGCGATTTCCATAGCCAATCTGGCTTCATCAACTGGTACTTCGCCCAGCAGTTGCTGCACCCGCTGTTGCAGGCGTTGACGGTATTCCTCTACCACCAGGTGAGCCCGTTCCTTGATGCGATTGGTTATGTGTTCACAATCACTGAACTTTCCTTCCAGATCCTGTACCAGCTTGGCCCCTTCCTGTTCCCGCATCCTGACCAGATTGGTCAGAGCTATATTTACAGCCTGGGCCAGATAAGGCCAGAACTGTTCCAAATCCGCTTCCTCCTGGTCCAGAGTGATTACATCCGGCCAGCGGGCAATCTGGGTCCAATCGAATTCCAGAGGCTGCCCCAAAAGCCCAGCCAGCTCTCTCATTGCATTATAATACGCCAGGGCCAATCCTTTGTCAACTTTTACCCCTTTCGCCTCTTCCCCGGTATCTTCTATATTGATGAAGACATCGATCCGGCCCCGGGCCACTCCTGACTGGACCAGCGACCTGACTTTATCTTCGATCGCCGCCCAGCCCCTGGGATAGCGAACAACCACCTCACAGAATCTATGATTCACCGATTTCATTTCTACTGTAAATTTTTTGCCAGCTCCCAGTCCTTCCCCTCGGCCGTAGCCTGTCATGCTTTTGACCAAGCGCAGCACCGCCTTTTATACAATCTTAACCATAGTTTTGCCTACATAGTTCGACTTAAATCACTAAAATCCTTCACTGAATTAAGAAAAAAGTAGTGAGCACTCCCGCCGTTACTGCCAGCATCAGGTTTCCTCCCAGCCAGGCAGTGATGGCAGCGGCCAAAACCCCCAGAAATCCAGCAGCCGGTTGCTGGGGTATAGCCTGCCAGGCCCCCGGTGCCAGCAAGGCCCCAAGGGCAGCATATGGTAGATAGGATAAAAAACGTTGTAAAGATAGGGGCAACCTGATTCCAGTCAGGATGGTTAGCGGCAAGAGCCGGGGCAAATAAGTTACTGCTGCCATGCCTATAATCAACCAGAGGTAGTGGCCCGACATCTCTCTTCCTCCCTTCCTCTTTCCATTACCAGAGCAAAGGCTGCCGCTGCCACCATTGCGATAATCAAATTCCAGCCCCCCGGCAATCTGCCCAGATATGAAAGACCGGTATTGATTAGCCCCGCCAGGGCAGCTACCATCAGCAAGCGAGCAGATTTTTTCCCTTCCGGTACTAAAATGGCCGCAAACATGGCGTAAAGACCAATAGCCAGACTGTTTTGCCAGGCCGGGGGCAAACCATCTCCCAGCAGATAGCCCGTTACCGTACCCAGTACCCAGGCCAGATAAGCCGTCCCTTCCAATCCCAGCAAAAAGGAAAAATTTAGCTTTCCCTCTCTAGTCATAGCCAGGGCAAAGGTTTCATCGGTGATACCAAAAGCCACCAGGGCCAGCCGCCAGAAACGGCGATCTTCCAATCGGGTAGAAAGGGCCGCACTCATCAAGAAATGGCGGAAATTCAACAGCAAGGTGGCCAGAATAATTTCTCCGGAAAAAACCCCGGCCTTAATCAGGTTAAGGGCCATAAACTGGCTGGCCCCGGCAAAAACCAGGAGGGAAAAAAGAGTTGCTTCCAGGCCGCTGACATTAATGGCTTTGGCCATAAGGCCAAAGGCCATCGCCACCGGAAAATAGCCGACCGCAATGGCCAGCCCCGCCTTACAACCGGCGCGCCAGGTCAGTAAGTTTGCCTTCATTCCTATCTCCCACTCTTTCTCTTTCTTTTTCTCCCTTCACCGCCTGCGGTACCGCTACCAGCATGCCAGCAGCTGATAAAGCAGCTGCCAGAAACATCACTCCTCTGTAACCCCAGAACTGGGCCACCAGACCTCCGAGAAAGGGACCGAGAGTGCCGCAGAGGTTAAGGGTTGCCGTGAACAGGCCACTGGCTGTTCCCCTTTCCTGCCCGGAGCTGAGTACCAGCAACAATGCTCCTACATACAGGCCTGACCAGGCTATACCCAGCAGAATCTGGGCCAGAATCAATAACTCTAACCGCGTTACCAGCCCATAAGTTAAAAAAACGAAAATAGAAAGGATTTGACCAAAAGCAAAAATTTTGACAGGATCATAATGATTAAGATGCCGCATTACCAGAAATTGTACCGTAAAATTAATCCCCCACAAAATCCCGGTCCAGGTTGGTGACAAACCGAGGGAGTTGAAATAGAGAGGCAAGATGATCCAGACCGCCGCCGCCCCCAGCTGGCGTAAAAAAATAGCCAGATAGACCTTATATTCCCGCCGCAACACCTTGAGCCAGCCGGAAGAGTCCTTCTCTACCTTTTTCCCGATTTGCTGCTCACCCGGGGGCAGATACAGGCTGAGGAGCCAGGACAGGGCACAAAAAAAGGCTCCGCTAAGAAAAATCAGCTCAAATCTTTTTAATACCGCCGCTGTTGCAGCTCCGCCAATCCAGCCCAGGGAGCCATAAGAGCTGAACTTGCCCATATCGGCCCCTGCTTCAAAGGCATAGGCCACCAGCGCGGCTGTGGTAACTCCCAGAGCCAGCCCTACCCCGGCCCGAACCAGCAGCAAGACCAGATAGCGCTGGGCCAGTAGCTGGGCCAAAAACATCAAAGTGCTGAAAAACAGGCCCCAGCGCACAAAAATTAATTTGCCACGGCGGTCTGATTGTTGACCGGAGGCAAGGGAAGCAACAAGATAAGCGCCACCATACGCAGCCCCAATCAGGCCAACTTGAAAATCAGTAGCTCCCAGCTTTTGACCCAGCAAAGGGATAAAAATTACCGACCCCTGGATAGCCGTATTTAACAAGAAATTAAGGATACTAGTTAAGAATAGGATTTTTTTCTGCATTGTAATCGCCGCCCATTGCTTTTGATATCAGTCTAAATCTATCCGGGGTAATTGTCAACAAAAAAGACAGGAAATCCCTGTCTTTAATAATTGGCGTACTTCCCGGTAGTCCCGCAGGCGAAAATGAGCTGCTGTTGGCCGGGGCAGGTCCGCTACCAGAATACCCGTACCCCGCCGGGCCAGAACCTGGAAAGCTGATTCATCAGTGACATCATCTCCCAGGTAAACTGGCCAGAAATCGGGCCAGCGCTGAAGCAGGCGTAACAGGGCATTGCCTTTACTGGTACAGGCAGGTTTGAATTCCAGTACCTTTTTTCCTGATAATACTTCCCAGTCTGCCGGAAGCCACTGTCTGACCTGGCTGAGCAGCTGCCGTATTTTCTCTGTAGCCAGCTGAGGCGGTGCCAGCCGGTAATGAACAGCCAACCCGGTTTGTTTATACTCCAGTAAAAACCCGCATTCTCTGGACATAATTTTGTCTGCCATCTCCCCAATGCGAGCTGCCACCGCTAAGACGGCTGCAGAATCAAAGCAGTTTTCCACCTCTCCCCCGGGCCATAGGATTTGCCCACCATGGCCACCGACCAGACAAAGACCAGGAATGGGAAAAAACTGCTTAAGCTGTTGCAAATCCCGGCCGCTAATGATGGCGATAATTTGCTCCTGTTTTTCTGTCAGTTCTGTGAGCAGGTCCAGGAGCTGCTGGTCCGGTACTGCCAGCTCTGGCTTTTCCCGCAAGGGAACCAGAGTGCCATCATAATCAGTCATTAGCAGCAACTTCCGGCTGCTCCGCATTGTTGCTCATTCCTTTCACCTGCTGCCACCACCACTCTAAATCCTGTTCTCTAATAATCCGCATCATGCTACTTAGGCGCTGCTGCTGTTCCGGCAGAGGCATTTCCAGACCGCGTTTAATTTGTTCTGCCATCTCCCGGGGATGATAGGGATTGGCCAGCAGAGCACCTTTTAGCTGCAAGGCAGCACCGGCAAAAGGACTGAGTAACAGTCCCCCGGTGCCTCGGGCTTTAGATGCTACATATTCTTTAGCCACCAGATTGAGCCCATCCCTGAGAGGAGTGACTAAAGCCAGATCTGCTGCCAGGTAGTGGGCCACCAGTTCCTGCCTGGTCAGAGAACGATAGAGATAGCGGACCGGCACCTGATAATCGGTGGTAAATAACCCATTGATTTCTCCCACCAGTTTCTCGATTTCCTGCCGCAGGCTCTGATAGGCTGCTGTCTCTACCCGGCTGGGAACAACCACCTGTAACAGAGCAACTTTACCCCTTAGCCAGGGGTAATTTGTCAGCAAATGAGAAAAGGCCTGCAATCGCTGGGGTATACCTTTGGTATAATCCAGTCGGTCTACACCCAGCAGCACATAGTCGCTTTGCAGAGCGAGGCGAATTTGCTCTGCCTTGCCTTTGATCTCCTCCCTGGCTGCCAGAGTCAGATATTCCCGCCAGTCAATCCCGATAGGGGCAGCAATAACCCTGATTTTCCGCCCTCCCCAGTGAATAGTGGAGTTAAGATAATCCACCCTTGCCCGGAGGATTTCCTCCACCGCCTGCAGAAAGTTGCGAACATAACTTTCAGTATGAAAGCCTATCTGGTCACAGGCCAGCAGGCCGCGCAGGATTTCCCCCGCCCAGGGTAATGTTGCAAATAATTCCACTGGTGGAAAAGGCACATGCCAGAAAAAGGAGATAGAAAGAACCGGCCGTTGCCTGCGGATCAGTGCAGGCAATAGGGTAAGATGATAATCATGTATCCATACCCGATCGTTATGGCTGCTCATTTTGACCACAGTACGAGCAAATTTTTCATTGACCCGGCGGTAGAGCTGCCAGTAGTTTTCTTCAAACTGAACCTTTTCCAAAAAACCATGACAAAGAGGCCACATAATGCTATTGGAAAATCCATCATAGAAGCCTTTAATTTCTTCTGACGATAAAACTACTTCAGCAAAAAGATATTTACTCTCTCCTTCCGGCAGGGGTAACAGGTGGCCTGGCTCCTGGCCACAACGGCCACCCCAGGCTACCCAAATCCCCCCTTCCCGTCTTAATATCGGCTCCACTGCCGAAACCAGGCCACTAACCGCCGGGATTATCTCCAATCCGCCCGGGGTCTGACGCAGAGTACAGGCCCCCCGGTTGGAAACTACCAGCAACCGACCTCCCGTCTTACCACCAGAAAAAGACAGCTGAGCCATGGTTTCTCACCCCCTAGGCAAAAATCACTTGCACCTGGCCAGTTGTACCAGTGACTCCACAATAGGTTTTACCATTTCTGCGGGTGAACTCCAGGTCTACTCTGCCTTCTCCTACTCTGATATTCTCAAGCCGCAAGGTTTTCAGAAAATCTGGTAACAGGGGTTGCCGGACAAAAATCTGGTTACCACGGCATTCTACCCCCAGTAAGGCCCTGAGGAGCAAAAAGATACTGCCCACCGCCCAGGCCTGCGGATCACAGGCAATGGGATATTTGACCGGGCCAGCATTGCCCCGGCGGGTAAAGCCGCAGAACAGTTCCGGCAGACGGGACTGGGGAAAATACTCGGCCGCAGCAAAGAGAGTTTCCGTCAGATAACACAGTCTTTCCAGTTGCCCGGCTTGCCGCAAGCCATAACCGATAATGGCATTATCATGGGGCCAGACTGAACCATTATGGTAACTCATAGGATTATAGGCCTTCTCCCGGTCACTCATAGTTCTAATTCCCCAGCCAGAAAAGAGGTCAGGGGCAAACAGGCGCCTTGCCACCTTGTCGGCATACTCCGGTGGCAGGATACCGGTAAACAGGCAATGGCCAGGATTGGAAACAATGGTTTTGAGCTTCCGTTTCTGGCCATCTAAAGCAAAGGCCAGAAATTCCTCCTCCAGCAACCAGAAATCCTGCAGGAATTTAGCTTGCAAACTCCGGGCTCTGGCCAGGAGCTGCTCTCCTAATGAAGGCACTCCCAGCTGCTGGTACAAAAAAGCTGCTTCCCGCAGGGCCAGGTAATAATAGCCCTGCACCTCCACCAGAGCAATGGGACCGGTGGGAAGCTGGCCATCAGAATCAATAACCCCATCCCAGGAATCCTTCCAGCCCTGGTTAATGAGGCCCCTTTCTGACTGACATTGATATTCGATATAGCCATCCTGGTCCCTGTCCCCGTAAACTTCACACCAGTGGATTGCCCGTTCCAGATTGGGCCGCAGTTTTTCCAGCAGCTCCCGCTCACCAGTCCAGCGGTAGTAAGCCGCCAGTAAGATGATAAACCAGAGGGTAGAATCCACTGAACCATAATAAGGAGTATGGGGAATTTCTCCAGCCCGGGCCATTTCCCCCAGACGCAATTCATGCAAAATCTTGCCAGGCTCTTCATCCCGCCAGGGGTCAATTTTTTCTCCCTGATAGCGGGCCAGGAAAAGCAAAGTTTCCCGGGCCAGCCAGGGATTGACCAGCAGTGTTTGCCAGGCAGTAATCAGGGAATCACGGCCAAAAGGTGCAGCATACCAGGGTATCCCCGCTTCCAGTACCGCCCCTTTGCCGGGATAATGGGTCGTCAGGGCCCGTAAATCTGTAATCCCTACTCTCAGCATCTGGTTGAAGCGCTGATTGTCAGTAATGATATTGATGCAATCCTGAATCCAGTCCCGGTAGGATTGGATTAAAAAACCGGCTGCCTTCTTAAACCCAAGATCCCGGGGTAAAGTCTCCTCCTGCCGGCGGCTTTCTTCCAGCCAGGGTTGGATTTTCAGGTAAAGGTAGTATTTTTTCTGGGGCTGTAGCACCAGCTTATACTCAGCCCAGGCCAAAGTACCCTCTTCCCCTATCCTGGAGGGAGCAGGAGCAAAATATATGCGCGTTTTACGCACTACCCCATCCTGACCCTGATAACCAAGGCTGATTTCCTGGTGGGAAAACTCCGGTTTTAGTCTTTGCCCTCTAACCTGCCGCCTGGTTCCTCTGACCTCAAAGATATCGGCAAAATCCGCCCCCAGGCGAAAGCGCAAGGTTAGTTCCACAGGATACTGGTTGAAATTAATAAGACGTAACCGCTGGTAAAACCCATCTCTTACCAGCCGCAACAAGCGCAAATGGATAGTATGCAATGGTACCAGCTGGCCCTTGCTGACAAAGTCCTTGTTGGTCAATTCCACCTGGGCAATATGGCTGTCCCGTACAGAGCGGGAAAGAAAAATTGGTTCTGTTCCGTTCAGTCGCAGCTCCAGACAGCTGAGAAAACGGGTATCAGCATAATAAAATCCCAGCCCGCCTGTATCCTGACAGGGGATTTCTCCCCCGGGCAGGGAGTTCATGAACATCTGCCCTTCCTTCAGTATTTCCACACTGCTGCGAATATCCTCCGGGGCAATCCGAAAATCATCCTGCCTGGTAAGGTTGCAACTGTTCATAATCTACCCCTTTGCCTCTGCTAACTTTTTTATATACGGCCAGTGTAGCTTCTGTCATCACTTCCCTGGTCCAGAACTTTTCCACCATCCTGCGCCCGGTCTTACCCATCTGCCGGCAGGCAATAGGATCAGCCAGCAAGCGGCAACAGCGTTCTGCCAGGGCGCGGGCATCTCCCATGGGCACGATATAGCCATTGATACTGTCTCTGACAATTTCCGGCATGCCCCCTGCCCGGCTCACGATGATGGGCCGCTCAGAAGCCATACTTTCCAGCATGACCAGACCGAAAGGTTCCTCAAAACAGGAGGGATAAATACAAAACTCAGCTGCCTGGTAAACCACGGGCATTTCCGACCAGGCAAACAACTTCACAAAAACATGGTCCTGCAGCTGAAGCTCCTCAATTAAATCCATGATCTGACGCACATGTTTCTGCTGATGCGAGCCCCAGTCCACCGTTTTACTGGTGCCTGCCAGGACCAGTAAAACCCCGGGAAATTCCCTGCGGATTTCCGCCAGGGCCTGAACACTGATGTGGCAGCCTTTATCCAGACTCATGCGAGCAGGATGGAAAATAACCCGCCGCCCCTTAAACTGGGGATAAATCCGCTCAATTTCCGCCAGGTCCTTGCTACCAGGCGGAACAAAGCGGTTAAGGTCAATGCCATGATGAATGACTGTGATTTTTTTCTCTTCATAGCCAACACGAATCATTTCTCTTTTAATATAGTGACTGACAGCAATAATAGCATCCCAGGCCTGAGCCCGTTTGTTCATCTCCTGCCAGGTGGGATCGCTATCAGCCCAGACGTTGTGACTGGTCAAAATCAGGGGAATACCATATTCCTTTTTTAATTCAAAAAGAATATCAGCATGAACAGGGCTGAAGTAATGCATGTTATGGACATGCAGCAGATCCGGTTTGAACTGTTCGATAAAGTTTTTGAACTCTGTCCGAATCTCTTCCGCCCTGGCGGCGATGATTTCAGGATTGAGGCTGTTTAAATCCAGTAAAGGGGTTCTTTTAACTTTCATCCCTTCATATTCAGCCATTTCAGGCTCTCCTGGAACAGCTCCGGTCAACAGGCTCACCTGACAGCCTTTTTCCACCAGAGCCGGGCCCAGCATGGCCAGATGGCTTTCCACCCCGCCGATAATGGGCGGAAAGGCCCAGTGAATTTGGGCAATTCGCATGTTTTCTCCCTCCCTTGCTCAAAAAAATCAGGCGGGAGATGTCTCCCGCCCTGTTTGCTGCTAATGAAACTAATGTCAATAACTGCCGACCCAAGAACCTGGGAGACATTTATCAACCATTAGTTACATTATTTCCTTATTTCCTCTTTTATGACTATTATAGACAGGATATTTTTTGCCTGTCAACACCTTAAAACTCAAAGGGACCCAGGTTTTTCTTGATTCGATCAAAAGCTTCCAGCATTCGTTCTTTCTCCACAGTCAAAGCGATACGGAAGAAGCCTTCTCCATGTTCACCATAGCCATTGCCAGGGGTAATAACCACACCTGTTTTCTCAAAGACGTGTTCCGCAAAGGACATGGAAGTAAAGCCTTTCGGTACCGGAGCCCAGACATAGATGGTGGATTTGGGTTTTTCCAGCTTCCAGCCGATAGCATTCAGACCTTCCACAGCAATGTCCCGCCGCTCCTGATAGACTTTACTCATGGCTTCGACACAATCCTGGGGGCCTGTTAAAGCGGTAATAGCCGCATACTGGATAGCCTGAAATACCCCGGAGTCGATGTTGGATTTCAGCCGTCCCAGAGCGTTGATGACATCCGCCCGACCTACAGCCCAGCCAATTCGCCAGCCCGTCATATTATAAGTCTTGGAACAGGAGCCGAATTCAACCCCCACTTCCATAGCCCCCGGCACTTCCAGAAAGCTGGGTGGCCGGTAACCATCGAAGGAAATCTCCTGATAAGCGGCATCATGGCAGACGATTATATCATACTTTTTGGCAAAGTCCACTACTTCCTCGAAAAATTCCAGGGGAGCTATAGCCCCGGTGGGGTTATTGGGATAGTTCAGCCACATTAACTTGGCTTTACGGGCAACCTCCTCAGGAATAGCCTTGAGATCAGGCAAAAAGTTGTTTTCCGCCTTCAAAGGCATGATGTACGGAGTACCCCCTGCCAGCAGGGTTCCGATACCATAGACCGGATAACCCGGGTCGGGCACCAGAGCAATATCGCCGGGATCCAGATAGCACCAGGCCATATGGGCAATCCCCTCTTTAGAGCCCAGCAGGGATACTACCTGGGTTTTGGGATCCAGGCTGACCTGGAAACGGCGCTGATAATAGTCGGCTACAGCCTGACGGAAAGACAGCATGCCCACGGAAGAGGGATATTGATGGTTGGCTGGATTATGGGCTTCCTTCACCAGTTCCTGAATGATATGGTCAGGGGTAGGCCGGTCAGGGTCACCAATCCCCAGACTGATGACATCCACTCCTTCTTCTTTCGCTTTAGCGATCTGAGCTTCGATGCGAGCAAACAAATAAGGGGGTAACTGGCGAATACGCTGAGCTTCCATTACCATTTTTTCATCCTCCTATCGAACCTGGTATTTCCCTGTAAAAACAATTGTCGCCGGTCCTGTCATAAAAACATGGTTGGTGCTGGCATCCCATTCGATCTCCAGATCACCACCAGCCAGGTGAATAGTCGCCTTTCGTTCTGTTAGGTCATTGAGAACCGCCGCTACCAGAGTAGCGCAAGCCCCGGTGCCACAGGCCAGAGTGGGCCCTGCTCCCCGCTCCCACACCCGCATGATCATTTCCTGGCGATTGACCACCTGGACAAATTCAGCATTTACTTTGCGGGGAAAAGCGGGATGGCTTTCCAGCAACGGTCCTACAGTTTGCCAGGGGAAATGGGAGAGATCCTCCACAAAAGTTACAGCATGAGGGTTGCCCATGGATACTGCTGTTATATGTAAAGCATATTCCCCAACCTGCAAAGGTTCATTCACCACTGTGCCAGCCGGACCTTGCATGGGGATGAGATTTCGTTCCAGGATGGGTTCACCCATATCCACCCGGATTCCCCGTACTTGTCCGTTTTCCCCCAGAATCACTTCCGGTACCATCACCCCGGCCAGGGTTTCTACCCGGATCACCGTATCCTTTACCAGACCATCCTCCCAGGCCAGGCGGGCAAAACAGCGGATGGCATTGCCGCACATTTCCGGTTCAGAACCATCGGGGTTGAAAATCCGCATGCGCAGATGATTTTCCGGGTTTTCAGCTGGCAAAAGCAAGACCAGTCCATCTGCTCCAATTCCGAAATGCCGGTCGCAGACTGCCCGGGCCAGAGCTGCCAGGTCAGCCGGTAAGGCTTCCTGAAAGGCATTAACTACCACAAAATCATTACCCAGTCCATGCACTTTGGTAAAATTCATCACAGATTACCTCCTCTACGGAAAATATGTTATAATACCATCAATGCTTTTGCAACCTCTACCTTTTTTGTATACAATATATATGGAATATACAAGGAGGTTTGTCTACATACCATGGACGGTTTCGCAATTGCTGCCATAGTATCGGAGTTGAATCAGGTACTGGCTGGCAGCCGCATTCAAAAAATCCAGCAGCCTACCCCCTGGGAAATCCACCTTTTGGTACGCAATCAAGGTCAAAATTACCGCCTTCTGCTTTCCGCCCATCCCAAATGGGCGCGTCTACATGTAAGCCGCTGGCAAAAAATCAATCCTCTCTCCCCTCCCATGTTCTGCATGGTTATGCGCAAACATCTGGAAGGAGGCAAAATTCTGCAATTTAATCAGGAAGGCTTTGAACGGGTGGTAGAGATATTAATCGAAAATACCGATGAACTGGGTCAGCTGGCCCAGCGCCGTTTGCTGGTAGAAATCATGGGCAAGCATAGCAACATCATCCTGGTAGACCCTGTCAGCAACCTGATCTATGATGGCATCAAACGCTATACCCACGCCGTCAGCCGTCACCGGGAAGTACTTCCCGGCCGTCCTTACCTTCCCCCGCCACCCCAGGAAAAAGCAATTCCTGGCCATATCCTGGAAGAGGAATGGGGGCCCTTGCTTCTGGCTGCCGGGGAAAATCTGACTTTAAGCCAGGCGCTCCAGAAAACAGTCGCCGGTTTTAGCCCCAAACGGGCTGCCGATCTAGTAAAGAAAGCAGGTCTTGACCCTGATTTCCCTCTGGACCAGGTGGGCAACTATGAACTGACCAAAACCTGGTTAGCCCTGCAGGATTTGCTGGCTGAACTGGGCAAAGGCCCTCATCCCCTTTACTACAATTACCTGGCTGATGCGGAATATCAGCGATTAGAGGCGGAAGAAATTCTGCACTCTCAGCGTCAGAACTTGCTGCGCCTGGTCAAAGAGGAGATCAATCGCCTGCAAAAGCGGCGGGAATTTCAGGAAAAGGCCCTGGCCGAGGCGGCCTCAGGAGAAAAATACAAGCTCTTTGGAGACCTGCTGGCTGCCCATCTTTATCAGTGGCAGCCCGGCCTTACTGAACTGACGGTACCCAATTACTATGACCCGGAATTAAAACCGCTGACTATTCCTTTGCAGCCGGAACTGACAGCTTCTGAACAGGTAGAACACTTTTACAAAAAGTATGGCAAACTGCGTTCAGCTGAGCGCATGGCGACAGAGCAACTGGAAACTATAATCAGGGATTTGCAGTACTGGGAAAGTGTTGCCACTAATCTGGAAAATGCCGAGGATGCCAGAGTGCTGGCAGAAATCCGGGAGGAAATAGCGGCAGCCGGGCTTTTGAAACAAACCGGGAGACAGCGTAAGCCAGAAAAGGCGGAAGAAATCAGCCAGCCCACCCGTTTCAAAACCCGGGATGGCTACCTTTTCCTTGTCGGCCGTAATAACCGGCAAAATGATTACCTGACCTTGCGTCTGGCCCGGAGTGAAGATTACTGGTTTCATACCAGAGATATCCCTGGCTCCCATGTAATTTTAAAATGGAACAGTCCAGACCCCCCTCCGGCTGAATTGTTGCAAACCGGTGCCCTGCTGGCCGCCTGGTTCAGCAAGGCCCGCCATTCTTCCCAGGTCCCGGTTGATTATACCCAGCGCAAAAATGTTAAAAAACCCCGTGGTGCCAAACCGGGATTTGTTATCTATGAACAGCAAAAAACCCTGTACGTCAATCCGGGCCCGGAAATACTCACCCGCTTGACGACAGCAAAGGAGGATGAAAATGAAGATTGATCCTATCGCTTTACAAATTGGCCCCCTCACCATCCGCTGGTATGGGGTGATCATGGCTATCGCTGTTATTATCGGGGTAACGCTGGCTTCCCGGGAAGCCCGGCGTCAGGGGATTGATCCAGAACGCATCCTGGATCTGGCCTTGATCGCCGCCCCCCTCAGCTGGTTAGGCGCTCGTCTCTATTATGTCATTTTCAACTGGGATTATTATAGTGCCAATCCCTCTGAAATCCCCAAAATCTGGCATGGTGGTCTGGCTATTCACGGCGGCATCTTAACTGCCATCCTGGTGGGACTCTGGTTTAGCCGCCATTACCGCCTGGATTTCTGGCAGCTGGCTGATATCTGCGCCCCCAGTTTGATTATGGGCCAGGCCATCGGACGGTGGGGCAATTTCTTCAACCAGGAAGCCTATGGCTATGAAACCGATTTACCCTGGGCCATGTATATCGATGGCGCCTATCGCCATCCCACTTTTCTTTATGAATCCCTCTGGGATTTAGGGGTTTTCTTTTTCCTGCTCTGGATTCGGCGCAAACCAGTCATTCGGAAGGGAGAAGTTTTTCTCCTCTATTTGATGGCCTATTCTGTGGGCCGTTTCATCGTGGAAAGTTTCCGCACCGACAGTTTGATGCTCGGACCTCTCCGCGCCGCCCAGGTGATGAGTGTGGTACTCTTTACCATTGCAGGTTTGATAATTCTCTGGCGCAGAAAAAAAAGCGCAGCCCGCTAAGGGGTGCGCCTTTTATTTTTGCAGCTGAAAAATTTTGATTTTATAAGTATAGCCCCCCTGCTCCACTGGCCAGATTTGCTGCTCGACCTGCCAGCCCTGCTGCTCCAAAAGCTGCAGAAATCGCAGGGCATCCACCCGGCCATATTCAGCAATAACCAGTTTCCCCCCTGGTAGCAAATTGTTATTAAAGATTTGCTCCAGATACGGATGATTTAGCGGCTGATAGATAAAATCGGAACCGGTAATTATATGGAACTTTTCCTGGATGTTAAATTGACGCCAGTCTGCCACTTGCTGAACCATATTAGCTGCCGCCCCGTTCTTGAGGGCATTCTGACGGGCCAGCTCCACGGCGGCAGGAATATAGTCAGTTTGGATAACCCATGCCCCTTTGAGAGCCGCCACAATTCCAGGCAACCCCAGGCCTGCCCCCAGCTCCAGTACCTTTTTACCGGTCAAATCCTCCCCCTGCCAGTACCAGCGGGCCAGGGCCAGGGCCGAAGGCCACAACTCTACCCAAACGGGAGATTCTCCATCCGGCAGGGTATGGGGTAAAATTTCTTCACTATTGGCCACTACAGTAAAATTAAGGACTTTGCCGCCCAGATCAATTTCCAGTTCCCGGGTTTTGATCACCGGCCCAATCTGAGTGCCAGGGTTGCTGTTCATATGGCACCTCCCATTCCTGTCGAACCGGTCCGGTCCAGACGTAGATATATACCTCCTGCTGATCCACTGTTCTGGTTTTTTGTCGGATATATAAGCCACTATGGGTATCTGGATCGTAATCTTCCAGTTCATCCAGTTCCCGCAGCAGCTCTTCATCAACCCAGTAGATCTCCCCTTTGATTTTGCCTGCTTCATCCGGTACTGCTCCCGGATAGGCTGGTGTTACCTGATAAAGGGCATAGCCCCATACCTCAGCCGCCACCGGACCAGCCAGTGCCCTGTGCAATAGCCTGTGATTGGACTGGCCTTTCAGCAATGTACCATAAACGAATACTTTAATTCCCTGGTTCAATTGTGACCCTCCTCATTCACTAAATAATCAGGATAAGGTATGCCAAAATATTTCAGTAGCCAGGGTACCAGATCAACCAGCCGGGGATGTTCCTTCTGCCATTCAGCGCCACAGACAATCAACGGTACCAGGGAATCGACGGCATGTAGAGAACCATGGCTGCCAAAGCCCAGATGCAAAGGTGACCCCAGGCCACCAAATTCATAACCCGGCGCAGCAGTAATGACCACATCCCCGGCATTGCGGGATCGCAGCAGGGCCGAAATACGGCGAAAAGCATCGGGATACTGGCCGAACTTCAGATACTGCCCTTCCACCCTGGCATCGATAGCGGACAGGTCTCCTTCCCAGTGCCAGCTATTACCGTAAAGATCTCGGCCAGTGCCTCCTTTAACAAACCAGAGAGCCCGATTACCATTTTTGATCCAGAATTTGGTCATCCCCTGCCATTCCTCTTTCCAGAGAATCAGATCAATGCGGCTATCCCCTTCCAGGAGCTCCAGCAGTTTTTGCATGACCCGGGCCCGTTTCAGGGGCTTACGACGCAGGATATAGATATGGGCCGCCCGTTCATTGGGAGCAATGGCAATATCCTTCCCAGGCAATGCCAGTTTGCGACCCAGGGGAACCTGTTTCAGAGGAGCCAGCAAAGCGGGCAAGTCAATAATAGCTACCGGACTGTTTAATATCCTGCTTTGGCTGTGGTCTCCCGTTACGATAAATACCGTTTCAGCCAGAGCCTGTTCCCAGCTGGGATAGGCATCCAGAATTTTACAAATCTGCCGATCGGCCCGCATCAGGCTCTCATAGGCAGTCAGGGGGTCATGGCGATGACAGTATCCATCATTATCGGGCAAATAGACCAGCATCAAGGGCGGCTGATGCCCATGGCTGATCAGATAGCTGGTCACTGTCCCGGAAAATTCATCATTAACACCGAATTTATTCAGCGGCCCGGCCGGAGCCCAGAATTCATCATCTTTAAACAACCTGGCCGGACGGCAGATTTCGCCCAGTACCAGCAGACTGGGGCCCATTAACCTGCCAGCCAGGCGAAATCTGGTCAGGAGGTTAATCAGCCAGGGAATTCTGGTTTCAAAAACCTGGCGGCCGCGAAAAATGTAGAAATTTATGGCCGCAGTCGTTAATCCCTGATCTTCCAGCAGCTCATACACAGTTTTTATTCTTCGGCTTAACTGCCGCCCATTGAGGTTAAAGATAAGGTCCTGCATCACTGTAGGCAGGCCCAATTTCCAGATAGCCGTAAAACTGGCGCCATAGTTAATCATCCGCTTCTCCCAGCGGCTGAACCAGACAAATCCGGGAACCTGGTGTAAATCCGGGTAGGTACCAGTAACAATGGAACTGGTACAGGTAGGGGTCATGGTGGGGAAAACACTGACACAATCGTAAAAAATCCGTCCCCGCCTGACCAGAAACTCCAGTCCTGGAACCATTCCCTGCTCCAGGCAATCCCTGACCACAGCCGGATTGAGGGAGTCAATAATAATCAATATCACCTTTTTCTGTTTACTGACAGAAACAGGTATGGATTGCATCTTCTTCTCCCCTATCCCTCCTGCATATATTTTAATTGTACACTGAAGCAGGAGGTAAGTGCATGGTTAAAAAAGAAAATTTTTCTGCCTGGCAAATTGCCGCCACCTATATTGGTACCATGGTAGGTGCAGGATTTGCCTCCGGTCAGGAAACCCTGCAGTTTTTTTCTTCCTACGGCACCCAGGGCCTCTGGGGCATTTTACTGGCCACTTTCGGCTTTGGCTTTTTTGGTATGCTGGTCATGCGCTTTGCCTGGCAAATTAATGCCAGCAGCCACGCTGCTCTCTTTCGTCTGCTGTTTGGCCCCCTGCTGGGTAGTTTTCTCGACTGGCTGCTCAATGCCTTTCTTTTTTCCACCCTGCTAATCATGCTTGCAGCTTCCGGAGCTGTCTTTGAAGAACATCTGGGCCTGTCCCGTTGGTGGGGCATTCTTCTGGCTGCCTTGCTCGCCTTGCTGGTTCTCTTTTTTGGTGTTCGCGGCATCCTGGCCGCCAATGCCTGGCTGGTGCCCCTCTTGATCCTTATGGTTCTGGGGATCAGCCTTTATTCCCTCTTTTATCACGGCCTGAGCTGGGAAGTAATGGCCCAACCTCCCGCCAGCCCAGGAGTAGCGCCCCACTGGCTGCTGGCTTCCCTTTTATACCTCTCCTATAATCTGATATTATCTGCCACTATTTTAGCCCCTTTGGGTGGCCAAAGTCAAAAAAGCAGCCCCCTTTATCTGGGAGCCTGGCTGGGTGCGCTCGGGATAGGCTTGCTTACTGTTTTGATTGCCCTGGTGGTGCTGGTTCATTTTCCCCAGATCCTGGACTTCGAAATCCCTATCCTGTATATTGTCAAGCCACACCCATTTTTTATCCGCCTGATTGTTATCCTGGTGCTGTGGACCGAAATCTTCACTACCATGATTGCCAATCTCTTTGGTCTGGCTGTCCGTTTACAGGATAAATGGGGTGAACCTCCCCTCTTCTGGTCTTTCATCCTGCTGGCCGCAGCCATTCTCTTTTCCCACTATCCTTTCAGCTTACTGGTAGAAACCCTCTATCCCCTGCTAGGGTATGCAGGACTTGCTTTTCTGCTGGCCCTATCCTATCATTTTCTGAAAAATTAAATTTTTTGCCAACCTCTTGCCAAAAGAGCAAATAAGTGTTATCATTACTGTGTCGAGGTTAAGTGAACACCTTCACTATCACTTGCCTCCGCAACGCTATTTCTCCCTTCTTACCTCCCATAACTCATATATTTTCTTGTAATGTTTTTAAAGGCAGGGTGATCGGAAATTGGCCCTGCCCCTTTTTTATCTCTTGCTTAATAAATCCAGATACTCCTTCCTGGTTCTACGGGTTAACCCGCTGCTGGTGGCGAGAATATGCCCACCCGGCAATGTGCGACCAGCAGCACAGACCTTCGCCAGCCTTTGTTCAAATTCCTTCGGGCTGATATTCCCTTCCAGCCAGCCTGGATCCAGATTACCCATCACCAGCAGGTTCCCTAGCAACTTGACCAGTTCCGCATCGCCCAGATCCTGGCCACAGGCCCACTCCAGTCCCTGTATGCCCCGTAAGCGGGTACGGGTCAGGGCTGGCAAGATGGAACGCAAGTCCCCATCACAATGCAATAATACCGGTATACCATCCTTTTCTAACTCCCGGGCCAGGAAATCATAAACAGGAAACAGAGCTACCGCCAGAATATGGCCTGGTACTACCGGGCCCAGTTGATTGGCAAAATCATCGGCGATTATTATCCCCTGGGCCCCGGCCTGAATGGCCAGCCGGGCCAGTTCCAGCTGGTATTCCCCCAGGGCCTGCCAGAACTGCCCCATCTTCTCCGTATTGTTTTCACAGGCATTGAGGAAAGCGGTATACTCCACCAGCGTACTGGCCAGCTGATATGGGCCATCCAGCAGGGCGAAGACAAACAGGTCACTCTCCTGCCGCCAGCGCCTGAAATAACCGTAATCGTATGCAGTCGCTTCCGGCCAGTTAATGGTAGTTTCCCAGCGCAAAAAATCCACCGCCGGTTCCACATAAAGGGGGCAATCTTCCCACCAGAAGAAAAAACGTCCCCATTCATCCAGCCAGATTCTTCTGCCTTCGATTTCCAGCCCGGTATCCTGAGGCGCTGGCCGCTCCGGCCCTTCCACGACCAGGAAAGCGCCGTACTGTTGCCAGAACTGACTTTTCTCTTCCCAGGTGGAACCGGTTAGGTCAGCAGGAGCCAGCAGTTCTCCCCAGGGAGTTACTTCTGGTTTGAGTCCTTGTAACACCTGGAAAACTATTTCCCTCTTTTCCATCCTCTCACCCCGTCTAGATGGCCAACCAGGAAAAATATCCGGCAATCAGCCCCAGTTTATTGGTAAAAATCAGGATCCCCAGGATGATCATAATCACCCCGGCCACCAGGGAAACCACGGGCAAAAACCTGGCCATCCTGTTTAATGCCGACTGAAATTTGTCAACAGCCAGGGCAGTAACCAGAAAAGGTAAACCCAGTCCCAGAGAATAAAGGGAAAGTAAATAAATGCCTTTATTGACAGTAGCCTCCGTACTGGCATAAAGCAAGATAGACGAAAGGATAGGCCCCACACAGGGAGTCCAGCCGGCCGCAAAGGCCAGGCCCAGCAAAAAAGCCCCTAATCCACCAGCCCGGGGAGTGGCCTGCCAGCGCACTTCCCGGTAGAACATCTCCAGTGGCAGCAGCCCTGTCATAAACAGGCCAAAAATGATAATCAATGCCCCGCTTATTCGGCGTAATATGTCTTTATATTGCAACAGTAGTTTGCCCACTGCACTGGCAGATGCTCCCAGCAAAATGAAAAGCAATGAAAAACCTAGAATAAACAAAAGCGCCCTGGTTAAAAGTCTGAGCCGTTTCCCCTCGGCAAGAGTGGCATTTTGGGTACTGCCAGCCAGATAAGCTACATAGGCGGGAATCAAAGGTAATACACAGGGTGAAGCAAAGGAAACTACACCAGCGGCAAAAGCCAGCCAACCCGATACATTGGTCAAGATTAACACCCCTTCGCTCAAGTTTTCTATCTAATTATACCAGAAAAATTGCAAAAAGGCATTGACTTTTTGACCATTCCTGATGTATATAGAATGATTGGAAAGGAGGAGTGAAGATGGAACGAAACCAGAAGTACCAGCAGCAAAAATCCATTATCCTTAAGCACCTGCAGGCCAGCGAGGCTGAGTGGCAGGATTGGCGCTGGCATCTGGCTAACCGCATCTCCAGTCCTCTTGACCTGGCTCATTTTCTCCCTTTAACTGAAAAGGAAATTTCTCTGCTTAGAAATGCTTCAGCCCATAGACGCTGGGCCATCACCCCTCATTACCTGGCAGCCATTGACTGGGAACAGCCTGATGACCCACTCAAATTGCAAGTTCTGCCCTGGCGGGACAAAACCGTGGCTGGCTGTCCTGTCGGGCTGGATAAAAAGGAGACCAGGTATCTGCTGACAGTAACCAATCAGTGTGCCATCTATTGCAGCTATTGTACCCTGACCTGTCAGCAGGGCTTGATTGAACGGCATCTGGCTCTAGATTTGTTACAATCTACCCTTAATGCTCTGGCTCAGCAGAAGAAAATCCGGGAAATAGTCCTGGTTGGCGGTGATGCCCTCTTGCTTTCTGATCGCCGCCTGGAATGGTTGTTAAGGGAAATCAGGAAAATAAGCCATATCCGCTCTGTCGGCATCGTTACTAGAACCCCGGCAGTCTTACCCCAGCGCATTACTGCTGGACTCTGCCAGGTCCTGAACCAGTCAGGCCCAATCAATATCTTTACCCGGATTAACCATCCGCGCGAGTTGACTCTGGCAACCCAGCAAGCGCTAAAAGATCTAGTAGCTGCAGGTGCTATTATAATCAATCAACCTGTAGCCATGACTATCGCTCAGCGGACAGACTTGTCTGTCGCCAACTAATTACATTGACAATTCACTTTGTTTAAGATATATTAATATTAAAAAATTGAATAGGATAACGCTGAATCTTCCTGATGGAAGAGCGGGGGAACCACTTTTTCGGGGTGAATCGCCTTTTGGCGTAGGGCTAGCTATCGGCCCGAATCCGTCAGCTAACTTCGTAAGCGTTGATAGAGGTTTTCAGCCACCGTCAGTACTGACAGGTGGTTTAGATAGCTTTTGTCTGCGCCAAAAACCCCGTTAATTACGGGGTTTTTTATTTTACATTTTTAGAAGAGGAGGGATAATTATGTTACAGCTGGATACCAGGTTGTCCATTTCCCTGTCCAGAGCCAGTGAGCTAAAGGATACCATCCAGGATTATCTGAAAATAAAAGACCATATTCCAACCGGGTTCACTACTTTTGAACAATTCCTTCAGCAAAAGGAACGTATCCTGACAGCATTTCAAGCTTCAGAACATAACTGGCAGGACTGGAAATGGCAAATCAGTAACCGTATTACTACAGCGGAGCAACTGGCGCAATTTATTCCTTTATCCGAAAAAAAGATAGCTGATTTAAACACCATTGGAAAAAGGTTTCGCTGGGCCATTTCACCATATTACCTGGCTGTAATGGACTGGAACAACCCCGATGATCCGGTGCGTCTGCAAGCCATCCCTCAAATCCAGGAACTGCAGGATGAAAAAGGAGAACTTGATCCCATGGGTGAAGAATACTCTTCCCCTGCTCCCGGCATTACCAGGCGTTATCCTGATCGATTAATTATCAATGTTACCAACCAGTGTGCCATGTACTGCCGGCATTGCCAGCGAAGACGCAATATCGGTACAATCGATCGCCATCTGGCCCTGGATCAGCTGGAACAGGCCCTGGATTACATTCGGAAAAACCCGGAAATCCGGGATGTGCTGATTACCGGCGGTGATGCCCTGTTGCTTTCCGATTCCCGTCTGGACTGGTTATTAACCGAGCTGGATCGGATTCCCCATGTGGAAATCAAGCGCATCGGCACCAGGGCACCGGTAACCCTGCCCCAGCGCATTACTCCAGAGCTGGCCGCTATATTAGAAAAGCATCCGCCTATATATATAAATACCCAGTTCAACCATCCCCGAGAGGTCACCCCTGAAGCTAAACAGGCCATTGACCGCCTGATTAAGGCCGGAGTGGTGCTGGGCAACCAGGCCGTGTTATTAAGGGGTATTAATGATAATCCTCATGTCATGAAAAAGCTGAACCAGGAGTTACTCAAGGTTCGAATCCGTCCCTATTATATCTTCCATCCCAAAAAAGTACTGGGTACAGCTCACTTCAGTGTCCCCATTACCACAGGAATAAAAATTATTGACCAATTGCGAGGCCAAACTTCTGGCCTGGCAGTTCCCCAGTATATCGTAAACGCACCAGGTGGTCTTGGTAAAATCCCTGTTAGTCCTGACTACGCTAAAGTAATAGCCAAAGATCATGCCATTTTACGTACCTGGGAAAATAAATTAATAAAAATTGAGTTTTAACTCTTGACACTTCCTGTAATACCTGATAATTTATTTATCGTTGGCTTACGATAAACGCATAGGGATAAGACTCTTATCCAGAGAGGTGGAGGGACTGGCCCGATGAAACCCGGCAACAGCCGTCTATGAGACGGAAATGTGCCAATTCCTGCAGGCAAACTGCCTGAGAGATAAGAGAGGTAACCTGTATAAAAAGGCACCTCTCGGGTGCCTTTAATTTTTAGCACAGGAGAGGTAGCAATGATCAGAATTACTGAACTAAGTAAAGTTTTTCAAGGCCCCAATGGACCGGTACAAGCCCTGAAAAATATTAACCTGTCTGTATCCAAAGGGGAAATCGCCGGCATCATCGGTTACAGCGGTGCCGGAAAAAGTACACTCATCCGCTGTGTCAACCTGCTGGAAACTCCGACTTCAGGTACCATTGTCGTCGATGGACAGGAGATTACCAGCTTGCGGGGTGAACAGCTGCGCCAGGCCCGGCGCAAAATGGGCATGATTTTTCAGCATTTTAACTTACTTTCTTCTCGTACCGTGCGGGAAAATATCGCCTTCCCCCTGGAAATCGCCGGTGTACCCCGGGCGGAAATCAAAAAGCGCGTCGATGAATTGCTGGAGCTGGTTGGCTTGACCGATCGGGCCGACAACTATCCGGCCCAGCTCAGTGGAGGCCAAAAACAGCGGGTTGGCATCGCCAGGGCTCTGGCCAGCAATCCCAGTGTCCTGTTATGCGATGAGGCAACCTCAGCCTTAGACCCTGCCACCACCCGGTCTATCCTGCAATTATTGCTGGATATCAATCAGCGGCTGGGACTGACCATTTTACTTATCACCCATGAAATGGATGTGATCAAAGAAATCTGTGATACCGTCTATGTCATGGAAGCTGGAGAAATTATCGAATCCGGCCCGGTACTGGATGTGTTTGCCCACCCCACCCGGGAGACCACCAGAGCCTTTATCGAAAGCCTGTATCAGCTGGACCTGCCATCAGACTTCTACCGGCAGATTGTCCACCGGCCCGGTTTTCACCGCCTGGTTCGGCTTGTCTTTACCGGCGTCAATGCCGCTGAACCGATAGTGGCCACCCTGGGGCAAAAATTCGCTGTAACAGTAAATATCATGGCCGGCAATATCGACTATATCAAGGGACAACCCCTGGGCATCCTGACTCTGGACATCAGCGGTGACTCCCTAGAAGTGGAAAAGGCCCTTAGCTACTTACACACAACCGGGCTAAAGGTGGAGGTGCTGGAATATGAGTTCTAATGAATTGCAACTGCTCTGGGTAGGCCTGGGGGAAACCCTGTATATGACCGGCATCGCTCTGGTACTATCCTATATCTTTGGTTTGCCCTTGGGAGTAATCCTGGTAACAACTGAAAAAGGACACATCTGGGAAAGCCCTCTCCTCAACCGGACTCTGGGAGCTATCGTCAATGCCACCCGCTCCATCCCTTTTATTATCCTGCTGGTGGCAGTTATCCCTCTGACCCGGTTACTGGTGGGAACATCTATTGGCACTACTGCTGCCACAGTGCCCCTAGTCATTGGTGCTGTTCCTTTTGTCGGCCGGATGGTCGAAACATCTCTCAAAGAAGTGGACCGCGGCCTGGTGGAAGCAGCTTTAGCCATGGGAGCAACCCCGCTCCAGATAATTTTTAAAGTCCTGTTGCCAGAATCCATCCCTTCACTGATTCTGGGTGCCACCATTACAGCCATTACCCTCATCGGTTATTCAGCCATGGCTGGTTTTGTCGGCGGCGGCGGTCTGGGAGACCTGGCGGTCAAATACGGATATTATCGCTATAAGACCGAGATCATGCTGGCCACCATCGCGGTGCTGGTTATTCTGGTCCAAGTCATTCAAAGTTTTGGCAACTATCTTGCCAAGCTATACAATAAAAAACATAAATAAGGAGGTAACAAAAATGTTCAAACGCAAAGCTCTGACTCTCATCACCGGTCTGGCCCTGCTGGCAGGATTAATCAGCGGCTGTGGCGGCCAGCAGGAAAAGGCAGCTGAACAACCCGCTGCCAAAGAAACAGTAGTACTTAAAGTAGGTGCCACCCCCGTTCCCCACAAGGAAATTCTGGAAGCAGCCAAGCCGCTGCTGGAGAAAAAAGGCATCAAGCTGGAAATTGTGGAGTTTACTGACTACATCTTGCCTAACAAAGCCCTGGCTAATGGTGAATTGGATGCCAATTACTTCCAGCACGTCCCCTATCTGGAGGACTTCAGTAAGGAAAACAAGCTGGATCTGACTTATACCGTCAAAGTTCACTTCGAGCCGATGGGTATCTACCCCGGTAAAGTCAAAGACCTGGCTCAACTGCCGGAAAAGGCCAAAATCGCAGTGCCCAATGACCCCACCAATGAAGCCCGGGCTCTGCTCCTGCTGGAAAAGGCCGGTCTGATCAAAGTCAAGCCCGGAGTAGGCTTAAAGGCCACCAAACAGGACATTATCGAAAACCCCAAACAGCTGGAAATCCAGGAACTGGATGCCGCCCAGATTCCCCGTTCCCTGCCTGATGTGGATCTGGCAGTCATCAATGGTAACTATGCTGTCGAGGCCGGTTTGAACGCCGGTAAGGATGCCCTGGTTTCTGAAGACAAAAACAGTGAGGCTGCCCAAACCTTTGGCAATATTATCGCTGTTCGTAAAGGGGACGAGAACAAGGAAGCTATCAAGGCTCTGGGTGAAGTCCTGCTCAGCCCGGAAATCAAGAAATTCATTGAAGAGAAGTATCAGGGAGCAGTTCTGCCCCTGTAAAGGAAAAGAGGTCCCAAATCCGGGACCTCTCTCTCATTTTAAACCCCGCGAACCCGGTTTGACTGCCGGTTCCCCGGCCTGGCAAAGGGGACAGACTTCCGGTTCCCAGGCCACTGCTGCCACAGTTAGTGCCTTGTAGAGGGGTACGCCAAAATCAGCCCTGCCGTTACTGCGGTCCACCAGAACGGCTACCCCTACCACTTCTCCTCCTGCCGCTTTGACCACATCAATAACCTCTTGAACAGAACCGCCGGTGGTGATAACATCTTCTACCACCAGCACCCGTTCTCCCGGCCTGATGCTGAAATTGCGGCGCAACCGCATTTTCCCCTCTTCCCGTTCCGTGAACAGAGCCCGTTTGCCCAGCTGCCGCCCCATCTCATAAGCTACGATCACTCCACCCATAGCCGGTCCTACTACCACATCTATTTCCGGTTCTTCCCCCAGTTGTTCCACCAGACTGGCACAGATCATGCGGGTATATTCAGGGTATTGTAAAACCTGGGCGCATTGCAGGTAGCGGTCACTGTGTTTTCCTGAGGTCAGCAAAAAATGTCCCTGCAGTAAAGCACCACATTTCTCGAAAATGGCAATCACATCAGCCTGACTTAACATCTCATCTACCTCCCTCTGCTAGAGCCTCAGCCATTTCCTCTGCCACCCGGCGCGCTGCCTCGCGAGGATCAGCACTGCCGGTAATCGGCCGTCCTACCACCAGATAATGGGCCCCTGCCCGCAGAGCCTGGGCCGGGGTCATGATGCGCTGCTGGTCCCCTGCTGCCGCCCAAAGAGGACGGATGCCGGGGATAACAGTAACGAACTCAGGGCCACAGGCTTGCTGTATTAAAGGCAGTTCCCGGGAAGAAGCTACCACGCCATCCAGGCCGCATTGCCTGGCCAGGCGGGCCCAGGCCTGGACGCGCTGGCCGATTTCCTCTTTTTGCCCCAGAGTGGCTTCCCATTCGCTCTGGCTAAAACTGGTCAGGACGGTAACCGCCAGCAACAGTGGCCGCTTGCCTGCTACTGCACCGGCCTGAGCCCCGGCCAGAGCTGCTTTCAGCATGATTGGTCCCCCGGCGGCATGGACATTGAACATCTCCACCCCATAGCTGGCCAGAACCCGGCTGGCCTGTTCCACAGTATTGGGAATATCATGCAGTTTCAGGTCGAGAAAGACTCTGAGGTTATTCTGGCGAAACCAGCTGAGCAACTCAGGGCCACAGCTATAATAAAGCTGCATCCCCACTTTGTACATACCTACATAGTCGGCAGTGAGGCTGACCAGGCGCTGGGCTTCCGCCAGTGTATCTACATCCAGGGCCAGAATCAGTTTTTCCACGGCCATTATTCCTCCTTCCTGTGGGCGGCCCCGATGAGTTCACCCAAATCCCTGACCCCTTCCCGGCGGCAGAACTCCTCGATTTCCGCCAGGATCCGCCAGGGAGCCCGGGGGTCCACCAGGGTAGCAGTACCGATGCTGACCGCACTGGCACCGGCCAGGAAAAATTCGATGGCATCCTCCCCGCTCATAATACCTCCGCCACCGAGCAGAGGCATTTCCGGTAAAGCCTGATGAACCTGCCAGACACAGCGCAAAGCCACCGGCTTGATGGCCGGTCCGGCCAGACCCCCAAAAATATTGGCCAGTACCGGCCGTCGGCGCCGGATATCAATGGCCATTCCCTGCAAGGTATTGATCAGGGAAAGGGCATCAGCCCCTGCTTCAGCAGCAGCCCGGGCTAGAGCCACGATGTCCGTTACATTGGGGGTAAGTTTGATTATCACCGGTTTGGTGGTATGGGCTTTAACCGTTCTGGTTACCTCGGCCAGGGCTTCAGCCTGGGTGCCGAACATAATGCCCCCTTGTTTGACATTGGGACAACTGACATTGACTTCAATAGCTGCAATCACCGCTTCTCGCTCCAGGCGGGCAGCCAGCTCCCCGTACTCCTCTACTGTATTGCCGGAAATATTGGCCAGAAAAGAGCATTGAAAAGCTGTGAGCCGAGGCAGGACATCCCGGCACAATCCTTCTATCCCCGGGTTTTCCAGTCCGATAGCGTTGAGAACCCCGGCCGGTGTTTCTGCCAGACGGGGAGTTGGATTGCCTGCTCTGGGAGTAAGGGTAGTGCCTTTCAGGATTACTCCCCCCAGCTGGTTCAAATCTCCGAAAGGAGTGAGTTCCAGCCCGAAGCCGCAGGTACCGGAAGCTGTCAGTACCGGATTGGCCAGCTGCAAAGCCCCCAGGCTGGTAGTGAGGTTGGGCTCAGTCATTCAGCACCACCTCCTCGATGGCAAAGACCGGCCCTTCTTTACAGACCTTTTTGCCACCACAGTCACAGCCCAGGCAGATGCCAATGCCACAGGCCATAGTCTCTTCCAGGGAAACCTGTCCGGCCATACCATATTGCCGGGCTAGTTTAACTACCGCTTTAAGCATGGGCAAAGGACCACAGGCATAGAGATAGTCCGGCCTTTCCCGTTCTAGATAAACTGCCAGCTCCTCGGTAACCAGGCCCTGCCGACCGACGGAACCATCTTCAGTGCTAATATGTACCGGAATGCCCAGAGCAGCGATGGGTTCCACCCCTACCAGATGGGCCTCGCTTCTGGCGCCGGTGAAAAAGCGGCTTTCCAGCTCAAACTGGGCCAGCACCTGGGCAATGGGCAGCAATGGAGCATTGCCAATTCCTCCTCCCACCAGCACTGCCTTGTTAACCTCAGGAGGCAGACGAAAGCCCCGGCCTAGCGGGCCCAGCAGGCTTAAAGTTTCCCCGGGTCTACGCTGCCATAACCAGGTTGTTCCCTTACCCCGTAGCTGGTAGAGCAGCTGGATCTGCCCATCATCGGCGAGGATATTATGCAAGCTCAAGGGCCGGCGCAGCAGGGGATCCAGACTCCCCTGCTCCCGGCAAGCTACCATGACAAATTGTCCCGGTTTGGCATACATGGCGATTTCCGGTACTTCTATGGTTAAAAGACTGTAATAATCATTGAGATGGCGGTGTTCCAGGATTTTCCCGTTATATACTCCGGTCCCGGCCACTGGACTGACCTCCTTTCCTTAATACCACTGTCTTTCTCCTCGGCCCAGGCGCGGGTAATCCTGCAGGGCGACCAGTTGCCATTTCTGGCCCCGGGTAAGGTCAGCCAGCACTTTTAGCATCTCCCGGGCCGTATCCAGAGAAGTGGCACAGGGGACGCC
This sequence comes from Carboxydocella sp. ULO1, assembly GCF_002049255.1. Classification (NCBI taxonomy): domain Bacteria; kingdom Bacillati; phylum Bacillota; class Clostridia; order Eubacteriales; family Clostridiales Family XVI. Incertae Sedis; genus Carboxydocella; species Carboxydocella sp. ULO1. The sequence goes on from NZ_BDLQ01000132.1 coordinate 97,885, forward strand.
ATATTCGGCTGCTGCCCGGCGAATCTGGAAGCCATCCCGCTGGGGCACCTTGCCTCTGGTCATGGTATTGATTACCAGCTGGATTTTATCCTCCCGCAGGTAGTCCAGAATATGGGGGCTGCCTTCCCGGATTTTGTTGACCTTTTCTACCGGCAATCCAGCTTGTTGTAAGTATCGCCAGGTACCACCCGTAGCCAGCAATTTATACCCCAGATCCAGGAATGAGCGGGCCAGCTCCAGGGCTTCTTCCTTGTCCTTATCGGCAATTGTGAGCAGGACCGTGCCTTCCCGGGGAAGCTGCCAGCCTGCTGCCCGCAGGGCTTTGTAAAAGGCCATGGTATATTCATGGTCAACCCCCAGCACTTCCCCGGTGGACTTCATTTCCGGTCCCAGGGATGTTTCCACCTGGGTCAGTTTACCAAAGGAGAAAACCGGGGCCTTGACGGCATGAAAATCCCTGGCCGGTACCAGTCCGGTCCGGTAGCCCAGGTCGGCCAGTTTTTCTCCCAGGGCTACCCGGGTAGCCAGTTCCACCATTGGTACATCCGTTACCTTGCTCAGATAGGGCACCGTCCGGCTGGAACGGGGGTTAACCTCAATTACATACACTGTCTCTCCATCCAGGACAAACTGAATGTTTAATAAACCTTTCACTTCCAGATGGCGAGCCAGGCGGATGGTATAATCCTCAATGCGCCGAATGACTTCCGGTCCCAGATGCAGGGCAGGATAAACGGCAATGGAGTCACCGCTGTGTACCCCTGCCCGCTCGATATGTTCCATAATGCCGGGGATTACCACCGTTTCCCCGTCACTGATGGCATCCACCTCTACTTCCTTGCCCACCACATATTTATCCACCAGCACCGGGTGTTCCGGGTTGACTTCCACTGCCCATTCCATATAGGTCAGCAGCTCTTCCTGGTTGTAGACTATTTCCATTGCCCTGCCCCCCAGGACATAACTGGGACGCACCAGTACCGGATAACCGATTTCCTCAGCGGCCCTGACGGCAGCATCAACGGAGAAGACTGTGCGGCCCGGGGGCCGGGGAATGTCCAGGTCTTCCAGAACCTGATCGAACTTCTTCCGGTCTTCGGCCCGGTCAATGTTTTCCACCGTCGTTCCCAGGATTTTCACCCCTGCCCGGGCCAGGGGAGCGGCCAGGTTAATGGCCGTCTGCCCGCCAAACTGCACCAGCACGCCCAGGGGCTTTTCCTTTTCCAGCACATTGAGGACATCCTCTACCGTCAGGGGTTCAAAGTAGAGGGCGTCTCCAGTATCAAAATCGGTGGAAACCGTTTCCGGGTTGTTATTGATAATCACCGCCTCATAACCGGCTTTCCGCAAAGCCCAGACGGCATGTACGGAACAATAGTCAAACTCAATCCCCTGGCCGATACGGATAGGGCCAGAGCCAAGCACCGCCACTTTCGGCCGCGGGCTGCTCTCTACTTCATCTTCCTGGTCATAAGTGGAGTAATAATAGGGAGTTTCCGCCTCAAATTCCGCCGCACAGGTGTCCACCATTTTATAAACAGGGGCTACTTCCAGCAGTTTGCGCAAATCCCGCATCTTCTCCGGCTTTAGTCCCAGTAAGCGGGCCAGCCGGAAATCGCTGAACCCCCAGGCTTTAGCCTGTTGCAAGAGCCGGGCCAGACTGTCATCCAGAGGCTTGCCCCGCCAGGCGCTGATAGCAAATTCGAAATTGACAATATTGCGGATTTTGCGCAGGAACCAGCGGTCTATCCGGCTGCGCTGATGGAGCTCATCCACTTCCATCCCGCGGCGGATGAGCTCGGCTATAGCAAATAGCCGCTCATCATCGGGATTTTCTACTTTATGCCAGAGAGTGGCATCTGCTGCTGCCGCCAGCCGGGGGTGATAGAGGCCATCCAGCCCGATTTCGAGAGAGCGCACCGCTTTTTGCAGGGCCCCTTCAAAAGTACGGTCTATGGCCATCACCTCGCCGGTAGCCTTCATCTGAGTGCCCAGATGGCGGTCTGCTGTGGTGAATTTATCAAAAGGCCAGCGGGGAATCTTGATCACACAATAATCCAGGGCGGGTTCAAAGGCGGCTTTGGTTTTACCCGTTACCGCATTAGGAATTTCCGCCAGAGTCAATCCTACCGCAATTTTGGCTGCCACCTTGGCGATGGGATAGCCGGTAGCCTTGGAGGCCAGAGCGGAAGAACGGCTAACCCGGGGATTTACCTCAATCACCACATAGCGGAAACTATGGGGGTCCAGAGCAAACTGGACATTACAGCCTCCCTCAATACCCAGGGCCCGGATGATTTTCAAGGACGCAGACCGCAGCATCTGGTATTCCTTGTCACTGAGGGTCTGAGAGGGAGCCACCACTATGCTGTCCCCGGTGTGGATACCCACAGGGTCGATATTCTCCATATTACAGATGGTGATACAGTTATCGGCACTATCCCGCATCACCTCATATTCTATTTCTTTCCAGCCTGCCACACTCTGTTCCACCAGCACCTGGCCGATAGGACTCAGCTTCAGGCCCCGGCGGACAATTTCCTCCAGCTGTTCCCAGTTATGCGCAATCCCGCCACCGGTGCCGCCCAAAGTGTAAGCAGGCCGGATGATGAGGGGAAAACCAATCTTTTCGGCAAAGGCCCGGGCCTCTTCCCATTGCTCCACAATTTCACTGGCCGGAACCGGTTCCCCCAGCTCAGCCATCAAACTGCGGAATAATTCCCGGTCTTCCGCTTTTTCAATGGCCGCCAGGGGCGTTCCCAGCAATTCCACGCCCAGTTCCTCCAGCACCCCGGACTGGGCCAGACTGCGGGCCAGATTCAGCCCCACCTGTCCTCCCAGGGTAGGAAGCAGTCCCTGGGGCCGTTCCTTGCGCAATACTGCCTCCACAAACTCTGGAGTCAATGGCTCCAGATAGACCCGGTCGGCCATATTGCTATCTGTCATAATGGTGGCCGGGTTGGAGTTAATCAAGACCACCTCATAGCCTTCTTCCTTCAAGGCCCGGCAGGCCTGGGTGCCGGCATAGTCAAACTCCGCCGCCTGGCCGATGATGATGGGGCCGGAGCCAATCACCATGATTTTCTTGATATCTTTCCGTTTCGGCATCTTATCCCCTCCCCACCAGAGTCAAGAACTGTTCAAAAAGATAGAGGTTATCCCGCGGTCCGGGCGAAGCCTCCGGGTGATATTGCATACTGAAGGCCGGATATTGCAGGTGCCTGATCCCTTCCACTGTATCATCATTGAGGTTTTTCATGGTCACCCGCAGAGGTAAGCCAGCCAGGGAATCCTCTGCTACGGCATAGCCATGATTCTGGGACGTGATGTAAACCCGACCTGTTTCCAGATCCTGTACCGGGTGGTTAGCACCCCGATGGCCAAATTTCAGCTTGTAGGTTCTGGCCCCGCAGGCCAGGGCCAGAATCTGATGGCCCAGACAGATGCCGAAGAGGGGGACTTTCCCCAGCAGTTCCTGTACGGTTTTGATCACATAAGGTACCCGTTCCGGATCGCCGGGACCATTGGAAATCAGCACCCCGTCCGGCTGATAGGCCAGGATGGTTTCCGCACCGGTACGAGCCGGCACTACTGTAATGCGGCAATCCCCCACTTCCCGCAAGGAGCGGATGATATTGCCTTTGGCTCCACAGTCAATAACCACGATATGCGGTCCTGCGCCTCCTTCCACCTGATAAGGCGCGGCACAGGTAACTGTAGGTACCGGCTCCTCCATGGAAAGGGTAGGAGCCTGTCGCACTGTCTGCAACCATTCTTCCAGTGGCGCCTTGCTGGTGGTAATCAAGCCCCGCATAGTGCCTTTCTGCCTTAGCATCCGGGTCAGGGCCCGGGTATCGATACCTTGCAGGGCTACAATCCCCCGTTCGGCCAGAAAGCGGTGCAAACTGGACTGGCTGCGCCAGTTACTGGGTTCATCACAGAGGTCGTGGACCACAAAGCCCCGGACAAAGGACTGTTTATGCTCAAAATCCTCGGCATTGATGCCATAATTACCCTGCAGGGGATAGGTCATAACTACAATTTCACCACAATAGGAGGCATCAGTCAAAATCTCCTGGTAACCGGTCATAGAAGTGTTGAACACCACTTCCCCGGTTTTCTCCCCCGGTGCGCCAAAAGCTTTGCCCTGAAATACCGCGCCATTTTCCAGTATCAAAAAGCCGTCCATGCTCCAGCTCCTTCCCTTGCTGAATTAGACCAAAAGTTTGCGCTCCTGCATGACCAGTTTGCCTCCGACAATAGTGGTAACCGGCCAGCCAGTCAGAGTCCAGCCCAGAAAAGGGGTATTCTTGCCTTTGCTGACCAGGCTTTCGTCAGTTACCGTCTCTACCCGTCGCGGGTCAAAGAGCACCAGGTCAGCCGCAGCTCCTTCCACCAGCCGCCCTCCCTCAATGCCCAGCAGGCGGGCCGGATTGACCGCCATTTTTTCTACCAGCTGGGCCGGGGTCAGGATGCCCTTTCCAACCAGCTCCTGCCAGCAGAGGGCCAGCGCCGTTTCCAGCCCCACCAGGCCAAAGGGAGCCAGATCATATTCCTGTTCCTTTTCTTCCCTGGTGTGGGGGGCGTGGTCAGTAGCGATAATATCTATAATCCCCTCGGCCAAAGCTTGTTTTAAAGCAGTCAGATCCTCTTCCCCCCTGAGGGGCGGATTGACTTTGGTACTGGTATCATAACCAGCTACCGCCGCTGCTGTTAAAGTCAGATGATGGGGAGTTACTTCCGCTGTTACCGGTATACCCCGGGCTTTGGCCCAGCGCAACAGCTCCACACTGCCAGCAGTGGAGAGATGGCAGAGATGGACAGGACACCCGGTCTCCCGGGCCAGCATTATCTCTCTGGCCACCATGATTTCCTCCGCCGCTGCCGGAATCCCCTTGAGCCCCAGGCGGGTAGACCAGTAACCTTCATGCATCACCCCACCCCGGGCCAGGGTCGGTTCCTCACAGTGGGAAAGAACGGGCCTGCCTACCATTTTAGCATACTCCAAAGCCCGCCGCATCACCGCCGCAGAAGGCACCGGCCGTCCATCATCGGAAAAGGCTACTGCTCCAGCAGCCGCCAGGTCGGCCATTTCTGTGATCTCCTCTCCGGCCTGCTCTTTGGTGATACAGGCAACGGGATAAACCCGTACCACCCCTTCCCGTTCCGCTTTGGCCCGCAGCCCTTCCACCAGAATGGCCCGGTCCACCGGGGGGCTGGTATTGGGCATGGTGACTACAGCGGTAAAGCCACCGCGCGCCGCTGCCCGGGTTCCGCTGGCTATGGTCTCTTTGGCCTCCTGTCCCGGTTCCCGGAGATGGACATGGACATCAATCAAGCCGGGAAAGGCCAGCAATCCCCCGGCAGCCAGTACCGGCACCCCTTCCAGGTGAAGTTCCGGGCCAATGGCAGCTATTTTCCCCTCCTTAATCAGGATATCCCCTTTGCCGCTATAACTACCCGCCGGGTTAACTATTTCCGCTCCTTTAATGAGCAGCATCTGAATGCACCCCCTTGAGCAAATACAGAACCGCCATGCGGACAGCCACCCCATTGGTTACCTGTTCCTCAATGGCCGCCCAGGGCCCTTCCGCCACCTCCGGACTGATTTCCACGCCCCGGTTCATCGGACCAGGATGCAAAACCAGCACATCCGGTCGTGCCAGGGCCAGTCGCTCCCGGTTGATACCATAGAGACAGGCATATTCCCTGAGGCTGGGGAACAAGCCGGCCTGTTGCCTTTCCCGCTGGATGCGCAGGACATTGATGACATCCGTCCCGGGCAGAGCATCTTCCAGGCTATGATAGACTTCTACCCCCAGTTTTTCGATCTCCCGGGGCAACAGAGTGGCCGGCCCTACCACCCGCACTCTGGCTCCCATTTTGGTCAAGCCCCAGATATTGCTGCGGGCCACCCGGCTGTGCAGGATATCCCCCACAATGGTCACTGTCAGTCCGGCGATAGTTCCTTTCCGCTGCTTGATTGTGAACATATCCAGCAGGGCCTGGGTGGGATGTTCATGGGTACCATCTCCCCCATTAATAACCGAACACTTCACCCAGCTAGCCAGCTGAGCCGCCGAGCCAGCGGCACTGTGCCGCAAAACCACAATATCCGTACCCAGAGCCTCGATGGTCCGCACCGTGTCCTTGAGGGATTCCCCCTTGGTCACACTGCTGGTACTGGTAGCAATATTGACAGTATCCGCACTCAAATACTTGGCCGCCAGTTCAAAGGAAGTACGGGTGCGGGTACTTGGTTCATAAAACAGAGTCAGTACCACCGTCCCCCGCAGGGTTGGCACCTTTTTGATCGGGCGTAGAACGATATCCTTCATGGCGTCAGCGGTATCAAGGATCAGGTCGATTTCTTCCCTGCTCAGGTCCTCCAGACCCAGCAGGTCCTTGCGTTGCCAGGCCATAGTCCATCCTCCTTTCCGGTTATACAAAAAACGCCCTCCCCCGGCAGGCCGGAGAAGGGCAGCAGCAAGCGCGCCTGTTTTGCCCTCCTTGCCAGCCTCACGGGACTGCCTTAAAGGAGTATTTCCTAATGCAGGCGTTTTGTTTCCTCTACAGTATCAGGTTCTAAGGTCAGAACCGCATCATCTTCTACTTTATCCTGGGGCAGAATCAGGTTGAGGATAATCCCCGCCAGGGTAGCATAGCTGACCCCATGGTCCTTCAGCCCTACCCCGAGGATGAGGATGATGGAGACAATAATCAGGTTGCGGGTACTGGACAGGTCGGTTTTAGCTTCAATCATGGTGCGGATACCAGCAGCAGCGATCATCCCGAAAAGCAGGATGACAATTCCACCCATCACCGGCACCGGAATGGTGCTGATCAGCACCCGTACCGGGTTGAAAAAGCTCAACAGGATGGCAATACCGGCTGCACACCAGATAACAAAGGAGCTGAACACCCGGGTAATGGCCAGTACCCCGATATTTTCCCCGTAAGTAGTGCTGGGCGGGCCACCGAACAGTGAGGCAATGGAGGTAGCCAGACCGTTCCCCAGCAAGACCCGGTCAAAACCAGGGTCCTTGATCAGATCCCGTTCTGTCACATTGCCAATTACCAGCACATGGCCCAGGTCCTCGATAATGGTAACCAGGGCTATAGGTGCAATGGCCCAGATTGCCGCCATCTTGAAACCGGGCAGAACAAACTGGGGCAGATGAAAATAACCCAGCAATGTATCAGGATTGAGCGACTGGACAAAGGGAGCAAAGTCCACCAGTTTCATGTTCTCACCGATAGTGGTGGGTTCCACCATGTTCCAAACGATAGCGAAGATATAGCCAGAGATAATGCCGAGCAGAATAGGGATTACTTTCATAAAACCGCGGCCGAAGATGCTGAAAATGATAGCCATGACACAGGTAAAGATGGCTGTCGGCCAGTGCAAGGAGGCCATGTTGTTGACAGCTACACCTGCCAGGCTTAAACCGATAATCATTACTACCGGACCCACCACCACACTGGGTACCAGCCGGTGAATGAATTCCGTACCGAAGGCACGGATCAAAAAGAACATCAGAACATAAACCAGACCGGCCACAAAAGCCCCACCCATAGCGCCAGGTAAGTCTTTCGCCCCTGTTACCCAGGCTGCCAGAGGAGCAATAAAGGCAAAGGAACTGCCAAGATAGGCAGGAACTTTGCCGCCGGTAAAGAGGTGAAAGATGATAGTCCCTACCCCGGAAGTAAAGAGGGCTACTGCTGGATCCAGACCGGTCAGGAAAGGCACCAGCACCGTCGCCCCGAACATGGCGAAAACATGCTGCAGGGCCAGGACCAGGGCCTGTCCTATTGGCGGTCTTTCGTGGACATCAAAGCGTTTCTTCATGTATGAGTCCTCCTCTTCTGATATGTAAAATAAAAGCCTTCCGGCCTGAAAGGGCAGGAAGGCAGACTAACCCGACATTAACGGTTAGTATATCCACCCTTGCCGGCCTCACAGGACCAGTTTTAAAGGGCTACTCCACTATTTCCTGTAAAACTACTTTATCTTCCCCGTCAATTTCCTGCAGATATACGGAAATGACCTCTTTGCGGGAGGTGGGAACATTCTTGCCGACGAAATCAGCCCGGATGGGAAGCTCCCGATGTCCCCGGTCCACCAGCACTGCCAGCTGAATAAAGCGGGGCCGGCCCAGATCAATGATGGCATCCAGCGCAGCCCGGGCCGTTCGACCGGTAAATAGGACATCATCCACCAGGATAATTTTTTTTCCTTCTACCTGAAAGGGTACCTGGGTTTTATGTACCACCGGCTGCTGGGCCAGGGTGGTCAGGTCGTCCCGGTAAAGGGTGATATCCAGCAATCCAACCGGCAAAGCTACTCCCTCGAATTCAGCAATTTTGGCTGCTAACCGTTCGGCCAGCGGCACACCCCGCCTGCGAATGCCAATCAGGGCCAGGTTTTCCACCCCTTTGTTTCTTTCCACTATTTCATGGGCAATGCGGGTAAGAGCGCGGCGGATGCTTTCCGGATCCATGAGCTGGGTCTTTTCCCTGAGTTCCACGAGGATTCCCTCCTCTCCAGCAAAAATGCCTGCTTGCCCAGTTCAGCAAGCAGGCACAGTTTACCCAGTACCAGAAAAGCTTATGTACTGTTAAACAGCTCCTTGCTAGCCTCCCGGGCTAACTTAAAGGATTTACTGTTAATAGTTTACCAGAACATTGTTTGTTTGGCAAGAACAACTTTGGGGTAAATGTACATTTTCCCCGGTCAATCTGTCCACCTTATACTTTGATGAAGGAGGTCGAGAACATGAATCAGCGTCGTCGTCGCGTTCATCAGCCTTTTATCGCCATTACCCGCCATCCTTACGAAGGAGATGCTCTGATCCAGGCTCTGGAACTGTTGCCCCACACCCAGCTCTTCCGCCCTGGGGATACAGTGGTAGTAGTACCTAATCTGGTTAAAAACCAGCCTCCAGCCAGTGGCACCATCACCGCCGGCACTCTACAGCGCTTGCTCCTGTATCTGCAGGATTTTCAACCTGCCCGCCTGGTAGTGGCGGCCGGTTCGGGCGGTGACCCTACTCCTCTGGTTTTGCAACAACAGGGATTTCTCAATGTCATTCAGGAAACTGGTGGGGAATTTGTTGATTTAAACTATGGGCCCTATCTAGAATTAAAATTGAACCATCCCCTTTTACCCGTTCTGCAGGTTAACCGCCTGATGGCAGAGGCAGATGTCATCATCAGCCTGGCCCAAATCAAGGTTCACCAGGAGGCCACCGTCACCCTCGGCTTCAAGAACATCGCCCTCAGCTGGCCTCCGGCCGAATTGCACGGCCCAGGTTGAAGCTGAGCGCCTTTTCAGCCAGGCCGCCTATGGTTATGAAATCGCCCTTGATGCGGCAGGCATCAAACCGCCCCATGTGAGGTGAGATCATTATGGACATAGCGCCCTCCTACCGGCAACTGCACGCCAGCGGTCAGCTGGCAGAGCGGGCCGAAAAGGCCTGGGCTGCCCTGGCCAGCTGCCATCTCTGTCCCCGCCACTGCGGGGTCAATCGACTGGAAGGCCAGAAAGGCTACTGCCGTTCCGGCGCCCGGGCCCTGGTCGCCTCCTATTCCCCCCATTTTGGCGAGGAAGAGGTACTGGTCGGCCAGGGCGGCTCCGGCACCATTTTTTTCAGTAACTGCAATTTGCGTTGTATTTTCTGCCAGAATTGTGACATCAGTCAAGCGGATGCGGGTGAAGAAGTCTCAAGTTCTGAGCTGGCGGAAATCATGCTTTATCTCCAAAAACAGGGTTGTGTCAATATCAATTTCGTTTCCCCGTCCCATTTCGTCGCTCCCATCCTGGAAGCAGTGGAGCTGGCCGCGGCCCGGGGCCTGACTATCCCGCTGGTTTACAACAGCGGCGGTTATGATGAGGTCAGCGCCCTCAGGCTGCTGGCAGGGGTAGTGGACATCTACCTGCCTGACCTGAAATTTGTCTCCCCCGCTGTCTCCCGGCGCCTGGCCGATGCCAAGGATTATTTCGCCGTTGCCCGTAAGGCCATCAAGGAGATGCACCGGCAGGTTGGCGACCTGGAGGTGGATGGGCAGGGCCTAGCCCGCCGGGGTCTCATCGTTCGCCACCTGGTACTGCCCGAGGATCTGGCCGGTACCAGGGCAGTGGTGGAATTCCTGGCTCAGGAAATCTCCCCCCATACTGCCATCAATATCATGGGACAATATTATCCTGCTTTTCAGGCCAGGCAGGAACCGGCCCTGCGCCGACGCATCACCGGCACCGAACTGGCCCAGGCCCGCCAGTGGGCACTGGATTTGGGGTTATGTTTAATTGATTAAAAAAGAAAAAAGGCTGTGCAAACAGCCTTTTGCGGGAAAACACTTCCCTTGACAACATGTTTCCAAAGCGCATAACTATAATAACATAGTTCAAGAAAAATTTCAAGGTAGAAGAGGAAGGAAATGGCTGAAGTTGATTCAAACATAAAATAGTTTTAATTGAATTTGATATAAATCCCTGCAGGAGTTATGTTTATTGTCAAGGGAATTCCTGTTTTCAATATCGATAGCAACATGCTAGTCAATAACAGTATCAGAAGTATTTTCCCTTTAATATTTGTTTCTTTGCGCTTTGGAAACATCCTTTCACCCCCTCCCCAGGGAGATGATGCCATTTCCTTCCTCAAAAAAATTATAGCATACTCCAAATAAACACTCAAACATTTGTTTGTTATTATTTTATGACTTATTTTATCTCAACTAACTCCTCCACCGCCTGTCTGCCTGCCACCCCGTTGGCCGCTACCCAGTAGTTGTACTTACCCTGTACCCAGTAATAATGTTCCTGACCCATACCCTCTACCCGAATCACCTGCTGGCCTTTGATTTTCAGCTCCTGCCGGCCGGTAAAGACCTGACTGGCCGGCATCTTTTCATCCATTTGCTGGAACAGTTTCAGCGCCTCTTCCTCGTTATTGGATACTGATAACCACAGCATAATCTCACTGTCCCCGCTCTGGTAGATGGCAATATAGCCCTCGGCCAGTTGCAGAGGTTTACCGTGCATCATGGCAATCTGCTGGATGGCCGGCGGCCCCGATACCAGTTTTACCCGGGGCAGCCACGCCAGTTGCGGTGGCACCAGCTCCGCCTGTTGTGACTCAGCGCTCTGGCCCGGCAGCCGCCAGATGATGGCTATGGCAGCCAGCAGGGCTAAAGCGATGGATAAAATTTTCCAGTGCTTTTTCATTCTTCTCCCCCTTTTCTTAGCTCCCGGGCCAGCCGGCAGCCGGTAGGAGTGGCCGCCAGACCGCCTAAAGCTGTTTCCTTGAGGCTAGCCGGCAGGGCCTGTCCTACCTGGTACATAGCCGAAATCACTTCATCGACCGGGATAACGCTCTTAACCCCAGCCAGAGCCAGATCGATGGCCACCAGGGCGTTGGCTGCACCGGCAGCATTGCGTTTGATACAGGGCACCTCCACCAGCCCGGCCACCGGATCGCAGACCAGTCCTAGAATATTTTTCAGGGCGATGGCACAGGCATGAGCAGCCTGGGCCGGTGTACCCCCGGCCATTTCCACCACTGCCGCTGCCGCCATGGCTGAAGCACTGCCGCATTCAGCCTGGCACCCTCCCGCAGCTCCCGAAACTCCCGCAACTTTGGCAATTACCATGCCGATGCCGGAAGCGGTAAAAAGAGCCGCCACCTGTTCCTC
>NZ_BDLQ01000134.1:0-419 GCF_002049255.1 Carboxydocella sp. ULO1
GAACAAATTCGCCCTTCGGGCGACTTAAACGAGTAAGCCGCAATGCCTACTCTTTTTCTCCTTTATAAACCATGCCTCCAGGACAATAAGGACATTCCAAAATTGGCATTCCTGATGAGCCCAGGTTATCTAATTTGTCCATAGCTTTCATCTCATCTACGATAAATGCTGGCACTTCCTCTTTATATCCACATTTCTGACAATGATAATTGTAATAGGTTTCCTTTTTCTGTCCTTCGAAGGGAAGCTCCCAGTCCAGCAGTAGATCTTCTATCTCGGCCATTTCGTTTTTTCTTTTCTTTTTCATCAATGTAAATCACCCCATCCTTCTCAAATGACCATATGGTTCCATATTTGTAATGCCATATCCTCCATAACTCCATCTCCTGCCCACAACATGGACATTTTAATGGATTTTT
>NZ_BDLQ01000135.1:0-1033 GCF_002049255.1 Carboxydocella sp. ULO1
GGGCTAACCGCAAGGAGGCAGCCGTCGAAGGTGGGGCAGATGATTGGGGTGAAGTCGTAACAAGGTAGCCGTATCGGAAGGTGCGGCTGGATCACCTCCTTTCTAAGGAGCTGAATGAGCAAGAAGAGGAACGAGTATGGCAAGGCGCCGACAAGGAGAGGCCGGAGGCGTACTGGAGGTACGTCGAGGACCTCGACGCAGTCGGCAACGCAGCCATACGAAGTTCATATTCTTGCGAACGAGTTTGGGTGGAAGAACATCCTGTTTAGTTTTGAGGGATCGAGCTAATCGAGGTTCGAAATTCGAGGTACGAAGTTCGAACCTGAGGCTGGATTTCTCGGTATAGATAACAACATGGGCCTATAGCTCAGCTGGTCAGAGCGCACGCCTGATAAGCGTGAGGTCAGTGGTTCAAGTCCACTTAGGCCCACCATAAAAGCAAAGTGTGGGGGCGTAGCTCAGCTGGGAGAGCACCTGCCTTGCAAGCAGGGGGTCAGCGGTTCGATTCCGCTCGTCTCCACCAAACTCAACAAAAACGAATAGTGGGGGCGTAGCTCAGCTGGGAGAGCGCTTGAATGGCATTCAAGAGGTCAGCGGTTCGAACCCGCTCGTCTCCACCATCTCTACGAAGTTCGAGGTACGAAGTTCGAACCTGGGCTGGATTTCTCAGTTAAATTAGGTCTAGTGCAGTTTTTTGGCCGCCGGGCTTTGGAAACATAGTATTGTCGGCAGCTATGCTGCCGGTAACAATACTAGTGACAGCCGTAGGCGGACAAAAAACCGACTAAACTAAACTGAGGTTGGTTAGGAACGAGCATGGCAAGGCGCCGGCAAGGAGAGGCCGGAGGCGTACTGGAGGTACGTCGAGGACCTCGACGCAGTCGGCAACGTAGCCAGGCGAAGTTCATAAACAACCGAACTGCTCCTTGAAAACCGCACAGAGTAAAAGGTAACACACTCTGCGAAACATCGTAGCGTGTAGAGTGGAACCATTTTGGCCGCCGGGCTTTGGAAACGCAGTATTGTCGGCAGC
>NZ_BDLQ01000136.1:0-621 GCF_002049255.1 Carboxydocella sp. ULO1
CGCCGGCAAAGAGGATTGAAGTGCATCCAGTTCATCAGAAATTAGTAGTGCGGGATATGAAAACAGGGCAATTTGTTAACAAGCGCTGAGGCGTAAGCCAAGGCGCTTTTCTTATGTCTGTGAAAGGAGGTGAACTGGGAAAATGCCAGAAAAGTTTACGATTACCGATACCGTGAGCAATAAAGCATGGGAGGAAGTAGACAAATCTCGTATATGGCAGATTCTTAAGCAAGGGCTGGAAGAAGGCGCTGAGGGAATAACATCGGCAATACGAGAGGTTTACGCTGTAGTTAAAGCTGAGATAAACAAAAACTTAACCCAGGCTGATTGCTGGGGGCCTCACCACGAAATCAGAGATGATGGCTCAATCGTGCTTAACCGGGCAGGTTTAATTGCAGCAGCAGCTGCCCTGGCCGGAGCAAGGAGTGAACCTAACCTTACACCGCAGAAGCGCCAGGCGGCAAGGCACCTTTTAAGACACTATCGTGAACTGGAGTTAGAACCGCCGGAGTCGCTTAAAGAAGCTGTCGGAGAAATCTGCGCAGTGCAGGCCATTATCTCCGGCGAGATGCAAGTTAACGACGTGCCGCTTGCGCCATGGGTGGACCTGGAGGCCTTAAA
>NZ_BDLQ01000137.1:0-395 GCF_002049255.1 Carboxydocella sp. ULO1
CGTTCACGTTCGCCGGGCAGCTCTGGATCATCGGTTACGTAATCTCGCATAGTCTCCACGTACTGCTTCAATAGATCCACAGCTGCTTCTAGGCTGATAAATCCACCCTGTAAAGCAATGTTAAGCGCATCTACTATTGTTTTTACGGTTTCTGCATATTCTTTTTCATCACGCTCTACGACCGCATCCCATGTAATCATCACATCATAGCTGTCAAATTTCTTACCGGTAGCCTTGCTGTACATAACCAAAAGCATACGAACAAGTAACTGCCAGCACTCGGTGACCATTTCACGCTTCCTGGCCACTCTACGGATTAGGAGCGGCATCTGCTCTTTCACGCTGGCATGGCTGGAAGGAGTATGAACGCCAAAGGCAAACTCTGGCACTTCAGA
>NZ_BDLQ01000138.1:0-330 GCF_002049255.1 Carboxydocella sp. ULO1
AAGTCCCTTCCAAAGGTATGTATTACTGCTATTGCCCCGACTTCATACCCTCTTTTCCTGCCTTTCTCACGATACCAATACTGAATTACTTCTGCTGCTTTATCACTCAGGTCTTTTAGCCAATCTCGGTTACGGTAAAACATCACCCTTAATTCTTCTGGAACGGTAAATACCATATATCTGTGTCCTATTTCTAATATCCGTTCTGTTTGTTTTTCTGCCCACTTTTCTATATAAACTTTTCCACATCGATTACAAAATCTACTCTTACATGTAAATGCTACTTTCTTTTTCTCGCTCCCGGTACAATTAGTACATATGTATTCTGCA
>NZ_BDLQ01000139.1:0-221 GCF_002049255.1 Carboxydocella sp. ULO1
GAGCCGGTGAATGGAAGGACCGGTCCAAGCCCGTAGGGAGTGAGGCAGGCAAATCCGCCTCACGGAAATCCTGAGAGGTGAAGGGGAGCCCGTAAGGGCGAAGCTTCTGACGCCAAACTGCCGAGAAAAGCCTCTAAGGAGGGGGTATGGTGCCCGTACCGGAAACCGACACAGGTAGGTGAGGAGAGAATCCTAAGGCGAGCGAGAGAACCCTCGTTAAG
>NZ_BDLQ01000140.1:0-224 GCF_002049255.1 Carboxydocella sp. ULO1
AGTTCTTTTGAGGTTAAGACCTCGACCTATTAGTACCGGTCCGCTCAAAGCCTTGCGGCTCTTACACTCCCGGCCTATCTACCTGGTCTTCTTCCAGGGGTCTTACCTGGCTTACCCAGTGGGAAATCTTATCTTGAGGTGGACTTCGCGCTTAGATGCTTTCAGCGCTTATCCCGTCCAGACTTGGCTACCCAGCGATTGCTCCTGGCGGAACAACTGGTACA
>NZ_BDLQ01000141.1:0-5227 GCF_002049255.1 Carboxydocella sp. ULO1
GAGGAAGTGGATGGACCGGAGCTGAAGTGGGGCAGTGGGGAAGCCATAGTGGAATGGACCCGCAAGATGGGAGCCGGGGAAGGCCTGGGGGCCAAACTGGCGCTGGGTTCCGCCCGGTTGTGTGAGGCCTATGGCCATCCGGAGCTGGCGATGGCGGTCAAGAAGCAGGAACTGCCGGCCTATGACCCGCGGGGTGTGCAGGGCCATGGTTTGCAGTATGCTACCTCCAACCGGGGTGGCTGCCATGTGCGGGGTTACATGATTTCCCCTGAGATTCTGGGCTTGCCGGAGAAGCTGGACCGGTTCTCCCTGGAGGGGAAAGCGGAATGGGTGAAGGTATTCCAGGACCTGACGGCAGTAATCGATAGCCTGGGGCTGTGCCTGTTCACCTCCTTTGCCCTGGGGGCGCAGGATTATGCCGACCTGTATAATGCCGCCACCGGGGAAAACCTGACAGCAGAACAACTGCTGGCCTGCGGGGAACGGATCTGGAACAATGAGCGCCTGTTCAACCTGCAGGAGGGCTATACCGCCCAGGACGATACCCTGCCCCGGCGTTTACTGGAAGAGCCCATTCCGGACGGGCCGTCCAAGGGCAGTGTGCACCGGCTGGCAGAACTGTTGCCTGTCTATTACCAGGTGCGGGGCTGGGATGAAAACGGAGTGCCAACAGCGGCCAGGAGACAGGAACTGGGGTTATAAGAAGAAAAGGAGGGCTTCCTGGACCGGGAAGTCCTCCTTTGACAATAATTCGCAAAGGTGGGTGAAAAGAGGATGAGTGAGCAATGGCGGCGCTTTATAGCTGGTGAGAATACAGTGAGTGGAGTAGAACCGATTATCCTGCGTTCCTGGCAGAGGAGCAGAGAAAGAAGAGTAAACTACCGACTGGTAAAGGATACTGATATACTCCCGGCGCCGCTTTTGCGTGAGCGTTGTCAAGCTCAGGAGAGTTTAGTTCAAGCTGCAGAACAGGTACTTCCGTATATTTATCGTTTGCTGCAGGGTCAGAATTATATGGTCATTTTGTGTGATTTCGAAGGCTATATCTTGAAAGTAGTCGGAGATCCGCCTTTTCTGACCAGAGCACAACAAGTACAGTTATCACCGGGAGCCAACTGGCGAGAAGACGTAAGGGGTACAAATGCCATTGGTACGTCAATTTCCGAAGGTACGGCAGTAAAAGTATTAGGCTGGGAGCATTATGTTCAGGAGAACCATTTTTTATCCTGCTGGGCTGCTCCTGTACGTAATCCCCAGGGGAAAATCGTAGGGGTTCTGGATATATCCGGAGAAAGTGGACAGAGAAATAGTCGTTTTCTGGAAATAGCCTTGATTGGCGCTAAAATGATCGAACAAAACCTGCTTCTTGCTGAATTGCAAAAAGAAGCTGCTATAAGTCAGCGAGGATTGCAGCTGGCGGGAGCTATGCTGCGGCAAGGATTTATTGTAATAGACAACAAAGGGGTAATCAAGGAAATTAACCAGCAGGGTGCGCAGCTCCTGGGTAAAAGACGAGAGGAAATAATTGGTAACACAGTAGGAGATGTTTTTGATAATACCAAAAGTATCCTGTTCAGCCACAAGAGATTAGACCTGCAGTTTGAAGACAATGCTGGCAAGGAAATTGATTCCCGTCTGATACGAGTTACTTCCCCTGAAGGTCGTTTGCTCGGTAGCGTTGGGGTTTTAAACCTGACCAGGGCAAATGTCGATCCCACAGAGTCCAGTTGCTGGGTTGGGAACTGTGCCAAATCGAAACAGGTGCTGGATATAGCGGCTAGAGCGGCTGCGGTCAATGTTTCTGTATTGCTTCAGGGGGAAAGTGGTACAGGTAAAGAAGTGATAGCCCGATATATTCATCAGCTGAGTGACCGCCGGGAAGGACCGTTTGTAGCCTTAAATTGTGCAGCATTGCCTCCTAATTTGATTGAAAGTGAGCTTTTCGGCTATGCTGAAGGCGCTTTTACCGGTGCCAAAAAAGGTGGACAACCGGGCAAATTTGAACTGGCTGATGGCGGAACGATTTTTCTTGATGAAATTGGGGATATGCCTGCCAATGTACAGGTGGCTCTGTTAAGATTGCTGCAGGAAAGGGAAGTTTGTCGCATCGGTGATCATAAGGTCAGGAAAATTAATGTGAGGGTAATTGCGGCAACCCATAAAGATTTAGAAAAACTGGTTAAAACTGGCTTGTTTCGCCTGGATCTGTATTATCGTTTAAAAGTGGTTACCATTAACCTGCCGCCACTACGGGAGCGAATAGAGGACATCTATGACCTGGTACCCTATTTTGTTTCTAAAGCTTGCCAGAATATGGGTAAACCTTTGCTGGAAGTGGACCGGGAAATATATCCTTATTTACTTGCTTACCATTGGCCCGGAAATGTGCGGGAATTGGAAAATATTATAACTGGCATGGTTGCTTTAGCCGGTGGACCTCAAATCACGGTAGCGGATTTGCCTCCCGAACTGCGGCAAAATCTATTTTGTAGCACAAAAGTCGAGGAAGGAGCGTTATTGGAAGAAAAAACCAGGCTGGCTATTATCGAGGCATTACAAAAAACCAAAGGGAAAATTGCTCCGGCTGCCAGGCTGCTGGGAATGGGCAGAACTACCCTGTATCGAAAACTGAAGGAATACAATTTGCTTAAATGAACAAAGTGTACCGGCACGAACTGTTTTATTGTGGAACAGTTCGTTTTTTTTTCGGTTCAGCAAAGCCGTTAATTCAGGTTGATGGATTTTTCTGAAAATTGGCATGAATTTTGCAAAAGATGATTAATGCCAACACAACCAGTAAAAGATTATAGTAGGAAGGAGGAATGAAAGATGTCAGTTGTTCATCAGGTTTTTGGTTATTTTATGCCTACGGTTAATTTAATGGGGGCCGGGGCTGCTCAGAAAGTGGGTGAACAGGCAAAGCTTCTGGGGGGTAAAAAAGTCTTACTGGTTACTGATGCTTATTTGAACCAGATAGGCATGGCCAAAGAGATCAGTGACATTATTGAAAAGGAAGGCATTAAAGTAGTAATTTATCCGGGGGCAGAACCGAATCCGACTGATAAAAATGTTCATGATGGGGTTGACCTCTTCAAAAAAGAAGGCTGTGACCTGATTGTTTCCCTGGGTGGAGGTTCAAGTCATGACTGTGCCAAAGGGATTGGTATTGTAGCTGCTAATGGCGGGAACATCCGTGACTATGAAGGTGTGGATAAATCCACCAAACCGATGATTCCCTTGATTGCAGTCAACACAACAGCTGGTACTGCCAGTGAAATGACCCGTTTTTGTATCATCACTGATACGGACCGTCATGTAAAAATGGCTATCGTTGACTGGCGTTGTACTCCGAATGTTGCCATTAACGACCCGTTGCTGATGATGAAAAAGCCACCGGCATTGACCGCAGCTACTGGTATGGATGCCTTGACACATGCGGTGGAAGCCTATGTATCCACGGCGGCTACTCCGGTAACCGATTCAGCTGCCCTGATGGCCATCAAATTGATTAGCCAGTATTTGCGGCGGGCAGTAGCAAATGGTGATGACTTTGAGGCCCGGGATAAAATGGCTTATGCTGAGTTTTTGGCTGGTATGGCGTTTAATAACGCCAGCCTCGGTTATGTTCATGCGATGGCTCACCAGCTGGGTGGTTTTTATAACCTGCCCCACGGGGTTTGCAATGCTATCCTCTTGCCTCATGTAGAACGGTTCAACCTGATCGCCAATCCGCAGCGGTTTGCTGATATTGCTGAAGCAATGGGAGAAAACATTGTCGGCCTTTCTGTGCGCGCTGCGGCTGACAAGGCGCTGGAGGCAATTGTGCAATTGTCCCAGGATATTGGGATTCCGCGGGGGCTGACTGAACTGGGAGTAAAAGAAGAAGATATTCCTGTCATGGCTCAAAATGCTATGAAAGATGCCTGTAGTTTAACCAACCCACGGAAGGCTACCCTGGAGGATGTAATTCAAATTTATAAAAATGCTTTGTAACAAGATATGAAGAAAGAGGTGTTTGCACAGTGTTCAATGCTTATTCGGGTAAAATTCTGCGCATCAATTTAACTACCGGCTCTATCACCACCGAAGCCCTGCCGGTGGAGAAAGCCAGAGCCTTTCTCGGCGGCCGGGGCCTGGGGGGCCGCATGCTGGCCGAAGAAATTCCGGCTGGTATCGATCCTTTGAGTGAAGCTAACAAAATCTTTTTCATTACCGGTCCGCTTACCGGTACTTCCGCTCCGACTTCCGGACGTTACATGGTAGTTACCAAATCCCCCCTCAACAATACCATTGCCTCTTCCAACTCCGGAGGTTTCTGGGGCGCAGAACTGAAATTCGCTGGCTATGACATGGTGATTGTAGAAGGGAAAGCAGCCAAACCCGTATATATCTACATCAAGGATGACCAGGTGGAAATCCGCCCTGCCGACAAGTACTGGGGCAAACTGGTCAGTGAAACCACTGACGGACTTCTGGCTGAGGCAGGAGACGACAAGGCCAGGGTATTGACCATCGGTCCGGCCGGGGAACGGCTATCTCCCATCGCTGCCGTCATGAATGACCGCTACCGGGCCGCAGGCCGTTCCGGGGTAGGGGCTGTTATGGGCTCCAAGAACCTGAAGGCCATCGTGGTGCGAGGCAGCGGTAAGGTAGAAGTAGCCCAGCCCGACCGCTTCAAGGAAGTGGTCAGCGGGCTGTTGAAGAAAATCCGGGAGAACGGCGTCACCGGCCAGGGCCTGCCGGCTTATGGCACAGCGGTGCTGGTCAATATCATCAATGAAAGCGGCATATTGCCCACCAACAATTTTCAGGAAGCCTATTTCCCGGCTGCCGATGAAATCTCCGGGGAAACTCTGGCGGAGAAATACCTGAAAAAGAAAGATCCCTGTTATCGCTGTCCCATCGCCTGTGGCCGCTACTGTGAAGTAGACGGGGAAGAAGGGGGCGGTCCGGAGTATGAAACCATCTGGGCCTATGGCTCTGACTGCGGCGTCTCCGACCTGAAAGCGATAATCAAGGCCAACAATCTCTGCAATGAGTACGGTTTGGATACCATCTCAGCTGGAGCTACCATTGCGGCGGCCATGGAGCTTTACCAGCGGGGCATCATCAAGCCCGAGGAAGTGGATGGACCGGAGCTGAAGTGGGGCAGTGGGGAAGCCATAGTGGAATGGACCCGCAAGATGGGAGCCGGGGAAGGCCTGGGGGCCAAACTGGCGCTGGGTTC
>NZ_BDLQ01000142.1:0-242 GCF_002049255.1 Carboxydocella sp. ULO1
ATTACCAACATCTCCGGCAGACCTCCCCGGGTAAGAGCGCTGTCTTTCCCTCCATCTACCCGCCACATTTACTCTCGGCAGCCTTCGGTAGCAAGGACTTCGCTTTGTTTCGCAAGCTCATCCAACTGCCGCTAGCCTCTTATGTGGTTCCTGTTCGTCGGGCCGGAGGTTTGCCGCCGACTTCCTTCAGATTCCACCTCACGGTGGACACCCTTGTCTTAAGCTACGGCTACTGCTACCTT
>NZ_BDLQ01000143.1:0-221 GCF_002049255.1 Carboxydocella sp. ULO1
ACAAGAAATTCGATCACTACTGTGAAAAAGGAATAGGTTTTGTAACTCGTCTCAAGTCAAATGCTGTGGTGTATGTGCAAAAAGAATTGCCACTTTCGCCGGAAAGCGAAGTTAGCAGGGATTACATAGCTATCCTGGGCTGGGGTTCATCAAGAATGAAGCACCCTGTACGTCTGATTGAAACAACGGATACAGAAGGGAATCAAATTACAATTGTAACG
>NZ_BDLQ01000144.1:0-3769 GCF_002049255.1 Carboxydocella sp. ULO1
TTTTCTATATAAACTTTTCCACATCGATTACAAAATCTACTCTTACATGTAAATGCTACTTTCTTTTTCTCGCTCCCGGTACAATTAGTACATATGTATTCTGCATAACCATACTTTGGGTCCCCGCATTTTATTGCCTTTTCTACCGCTTCAATTACACTCTCCCTCATATCTTCCGGTATTTTTTCTCCGTATATTTGGAGAAACCGTTCCCAATGTTCTTTAAGTATATCGACTATTTTTATTGATTGTTTATTTTCTTTCTCATGCGCTCTCATATTTCTACCTTAACACCCTAAGTTATCCACATCAAGCCTTAAAGCATAATTTCCTAAACATTCAAAAAGCCATTGACGCAAGTCAATGGCTTTTTTGGTAGCGTTCCCTGGCCAGCAATGCTGCTCCTAATGCTCCAATCAAGTGCGGTTCCAGCGGCACATCAACCGGTTTACCCAGGAATTCCGCCAGCATTTTCTGCATACCTCTCAGTCTGGCAACTCCGCCAGTAAAAGTAACTCTGTTAAAAGGCTCCATTGCTGCAACCAGACCGGTTATCCTGCTGGTTATGGCTCGAAATACTCCCCAAATAATCCTCTCTCTGGCAATGCCTGCTGTCATCAGGCCGATAATCTCTGATTCGGCAAAAACAGCACACATACTATTAATTGCCACTGGCTCCACCGTTTTTATGTCATGAATTTGTTCTATTTCCATTCCCAAATTAGCAACAATCATTTGCAAAAAGCGACCCGTCCCGGCAGCACATTTATCATTCATAACAAAGTTCAAAACTTTGCCATGGGGGTTAATTTTAATTGCCTTACTATCCTGACCACCAATATCTATCACCAGGTCATTCTGAGGATATAAAAAACTGGCACCTTTCCCATGACAGGTAATTTCAGTTATTGCTTCATGGATAAACGGGAGCACAGTACGACCATATCCTGTGCCAATAATATATTTCAGGTCATTTCTGTCAATTCTGGCTTGTTCAACTGCTTTTTCCAATACTGTTTCACCAAAAACCTGTGGTTGCCAGCTAGTTGGAAGCATTGCCCGGGCTAAAATTTCCCCTGTCTGGTTTATAATTATAGCCTTTACCATAGTTGAGCCGACATCTACACCAGCAAAATACATTTATTGCCCCACCATTTCCAAAAATGCCTGAATACGGTTTTGCAGAATTGGTAAATCCTCTTCACTATAATCGCTCTCAATTTTGAGTACCGGTATTTCCGCTGCCTGTAAGGCCCGTTCAATTTTATAATATTCAATACTATAAGGATGACAGAATTGCAGGTTATAATAAATCACACCATCAATTTTATACTCCTCAACCAAACGCAAAATATCATTTATTCTTTCATTATTGGGCGTAAAGCAGGCACAATTTATTTTCATTGCTCGCATTGCAATCTGTTTTAATTGTTCAGATATAGTTTGCCCTTCCTCAGTCAGTTGTTCAAAATACCTGGTACCAGTGCAGGTTTCCTCACACACCACTACTCCACCACATCTTTCTATAATATCATGTATTTTCCAGTTAGGAATCGGCATCGGACTCCCGGTAATCAATATCCTCGGAGTGCCTTGAGGCACTACTCCCATTCCTTCTTTTACTCTTTCTTCCAGTTCATCACATAACTCCGATACTTTAGCACTAAAACGCTCCGGATCATCAAAGAAAGCGAGCTGGGTAATCAATAAGGCATCTTTACCGGAGATCGGTACAGGGTCAGCTTTGCGCAAATCGTATAGCCGTCGTAATACTTTTCTTCTATTATTAACTTTAGCAACTGCCTGACTTAAACTTTCAAAATCTACCGCTTTTCCGGTTTCAGTCTCCAACTTTTGCATCAATCGGTTTACTTCGGCCTCCCAAAGATCGTAATCCTCTTTTTCTTTTCGTTGGGGCAATTCCATAACATAAGTAGGTATAAAGTCGTTTAAGATTTCCCACGCTTTTTTCTTACCATCACAAGTAGTTTCCCCGATGACAAAATCAGCTACCTGAAAATAGGGGCATATACTGTCCAGTTTGAAACCGATGCTGGCTTTAATCAATGGGCATATGCTTCTCGGTAATACTTTTTCACCAGTAGCTACCGGAAACTGTGCTCCTGCACATAAACCTATGCTGACAGCATCAACAGCTAAAATCAATTCTTCAGGTACAAATACACAAAATGAGGCTACTACTTTTCCACCTTTTAGTTTATGATCCACCAATTCTTTTACCCTCAAACCATGTACTTCACTGATAACAAAATCAAAATATTGCATGGCTTGCGGCCTATTGAACTGATTAATAAAAGTCTTTTCATAAAGTTCCGGCAAAGCTGCCAGAAATTGATCATGTTTCTCCAAATCAATCCCCAGTTCAGCCCACATTGCGCGCCAGTCATTACTCATATAATCCTCTCCTTTGTATTTTTTTCCTTTATCCTTTTCTCGTTTATATATATAACTTCCTGTTTTGATAAGTATAAAATTTTTTTATGATGAATGACCGATGATAAAAAAATAAAATAAGACCACTGATGGCATCTCAGTGATCTTTCTTCTTATCTACATATAAACTGCCCCTGGAATCAATTCCGGCATACAAAACTTCCCGGAGATCAAAAATGCCCCGTTTACCCAGTTCGTCCCGCAGCCATTGTTCAGTCAAATTTATTTTTTGCAAGTTTTCCTTTAAAATTTCGCCATCACTGATTAAGTCCCAGCTCATCCCCTCATACTGAGTGGGTAGCCCCAGGTCTTCCGGTGTAACCGGACGCTTTTGCGATTTTAGCAAAACACTGAGCTGACCGTTGGGTTCTAAGACAGCAAACTCCACATCATGCAGGTTAAAGGCATTTTTATTGCGCAATTGCATCAGAAGATCATCTACATTGTAACGGAGTTTGGCCATGTTTTCTTCCAGAATCTTACCATTATGTACAACGATAGTCGGTTGTCCTTCCAGCAGTTTACGAGCTGGCCGGCTGACCAGGGACAGGTAACCCATCATGTAGGTAAGAAAACACCATAGAACCAAACCCAGCAGGTCGGGCAGAAATTTGACTTCCGTATCAATGGCTATCGTCCCGGCCATACTGCCGATGGTAATCCCGGTAACATATTCGTAAAAAGTCAGCTGTCCCACCTGTTCCTTATTGAGCAAGCGCGTTAAAATCAGAATAGCTAAAAAGGATCCCAATGTCCGCAATAACACCTCGGCTATTTCTGCCATTTTACCACCTGGTTCAAAAAACTTGACTATTTTTATTTTCAGTCAAGTCGGCCCCCAGACCAGGCTTTCGCCTCCTTTCCGAATACTTGATTTGCCCCCGCGGGGCAGGGCGACAGGGGACCTCGGCCCGGGAGTTCCACCCGGACGGGAGTACTGCACCGGTTTATGCTGATCTCCCGGTGGGAGTATAACTCCGCCTCCCGTGTCCTGTTAGGACGCCTACCGGTTTCTCCGACACCGGCTAAACGGGGTCACCGTACGGACAGGGCCAATAACTTCAGGTCAGACCAGACGGAGTTATACGCCTCCTGCTCACTCTGGGCAAGCCCGTTATGCACAGGAAGCCTCTCCTCCAGCCGCCTCAAGCAGGCCCTGACCCCACGGGTCATCCCTTTTCCTTCCCCAGGTCTATCAGGATTATCCTTCCGGGTCAGGTTTTGCTTGATTTGCGATACCAGTTGCCTGAGTTCTATAGTCACCCGTTCCCTGAACCCCATTGCCCGGCGTCCTGTAACCAGTGCCGCCGCGCAA
>NZ_BDLQ01000144.1:3779-4318 GCF_002049255.1 Carboxydocella sp. ULO1
TTGGCTAAAACGCCTATCAGGTAGCTACGCCGGAAGCTGGAAGCATGGGCTAAGTCTGGTATTCTGATATAAAGAAAGCCGTTCGGGTAAGGGATAACCTGAAACTCTCCTTCGTACTTGCCCAGGTTGCCGGGATAAGGAACGCTGAAGCCCTCCGGCCACGGCTCCGGCTGGCCGGAAGCACTAACATTACACAGGGCTACCCCATCAGGGTTTGTGTCTATAGCCAGACAACCTTTAGCAAAGTCCGGTTCCTGCACCCTGACCACTTCAAATGTCAAATGTACCAAATAGCGTCCTTCCAGGGTGCGGATCAGTTCTACCGCATAGGGTAACTTCATGGCCAGCCATATCTGCACCAGTTCCCGGTGTTTTTCCGGCAGCCACAACTTGCCCTCAACCCTGGGGGCCTGGCTCATCCTGGGGCGTCCAAGTTTATCTATGCCTGTCTGTTCAGAAAGGTGGGAGAGGGAAACCGCCAGGCGGAAGTCCTGTCCGTCATAAAATATCTTAATGTTGGGGTTGCCTCCCTTGCTCTC
>NZ_BDLQ01000145.1:0-221 GCF_002049255.1 Carboxydocella sp. ULO1
ACAGGTAGGTGAGGAGAGAATCCTAAGGCGAGCGAGAGAACCCTCGTTAAGGAACTCGGCAAAATGACTCCGTAACTTCGGGAGAAGGAGTGCCGCTGGGTGTGAAGGGCTAAGCGTCTGGAGCATTTAGCGGTCGCAGAGAAGAGGCCCAAGCGACTGTTTACCAAAAACACAGGTCCCTGCCAAAGCGAAAGCTGACGTATAGGGGCTGACGCCTGCCC
>NZ_BDLQ01000146.1:0-228 GCF_002049255.1 Carboxydocella sp. ULO1
GAAGCAATATATGAGTTAACAGTAAGGCAAGTAATGGACGGAGAAACAAATTTTCTGAATGAAGTGAGTTATGACCCAATTATATTGTAAAGCAAAATGGCTGACAAAATATGGAATGGGACTACCCTCTATTACCACTAGCCCTTTTGGCCAAAGAACTGGAGTCCTTAATTACATATAATTACATAAATGTCATATATACCATAATGCGTAATGACCAAAACATAG
>NZ_BDLQ01000147.1:0-221 GCF_002049255.1 Carboxydocella sp. ULO1
GCTGATTTACCGGAGTACCTCACGGACCAGAATTTTGAAACTATCCTGCAAAGAATGTTAGACTCACTGCCGGACGATTTAGACAAAAGCGAAGGAAGTTTTATCTACGATGCCCTTTCTCCTGCTGCTATTGAACTTGCCTTGGCAGCTATATGGGCCCAGGAGGTCCTACGGCGCGGGTTTGCCTCTACCACATTTGGCCAGTATCTTGACCTGCGCTG
>NZ_BDLQ01000148.1:0-347 GCF_002049255.1 Carboxydocella sp. ULO1
AATTTCTTGGCCAGTTCCTTTAACAACCGAAAGGCCCTGGTCACGGTGGCATCCCCATCAGCATTGATCAAACAACAGCGAGCCGGAGCCAGCCAGGCCTGTTTTACTAGCAGCTCCCGGTCTACACCGTGCTGGGCCAGATAATCCCAGTATTCCTCCAGTTTGCCGAGCAAATAAGGCAGGGCATATTGCTCCTGTTCAGCAGTCAGGGTAGGAATAATTCCCCAGGCAATGATACCGCCCCGTTCCAGAAAGGCCTTGATTTCCCCGGTATAGCGGGAGAAAATGCGGCCACAGCCCAGGGCATCCAGGGATAAAATATCCAGCTCAATCTCCCGCAGCAGAAA
>NZ_BDLQ01000149.1:0-221 GCF_002049255.1 Carboxydocella sp. ULO1
CTTAACGAGGGTTCTCTCGCTCGCCTTAGGATTCTCTCCTCACCTACCTGTGTCGGTTTCCGGTACGGGCACCATACCCCCTCCTTAGAGGCTTTTCTCGGCAGTTTGGCATCAGAAGCTTCGCCCTTACGGGCTCCCCTTCACCTCTCAGGATTTCCGTGAGGCGGATTTGCCTGCCTCACTCCCTACGGGCTTGGACCGGTCCTTCCATTCACCGGCTC
>NZ_BDLQ01000150.1:0-221 GCF_002049255.1 Carboxydocella sp. ULO1
GACAAATACGTTAAAAAACTGACAGCACTTAAGCTATTCTATCTTCTGGCCTATGCCCAGTTAGAACAATTAAAAGGTCTACGGGATATTAGCAATAGCTTAAATAACGACCTTCAAAGTATATGCATTGCTCTTGACTCTATAAGCCATTCTCAGATATCACGTAGGCTGAACGCATTGCCAGTAAGCATTTTTAAAGCAATCTTTCAAGATCTTACGCG
>NZ_BDLQ01000151.1:0-319 GCF_002049255.1 Carboxydocella sp. ULO1
TGTCCGGCAGCGACCTACTCTCCCAGGACCCTGCGGTCCAAGTACCATCGGCGCTGGTGGGCTTAACTGCCGTGTTCGGTATGGGTACGGGTGTTGCCCCACCGCCATTGCCACCGGACTGGCTCCCCGAGCAGGACTCGAACCTGCAACCTACCGGTTAACAGCCGGGCGCTCTACCATTGAGCTATCGGGGAACATTATTCAATTCAAGGGATTGCTCCCTCAAAACCGCACAGAGTTCTTTTGAGGTTAAGACCTCGACCTATTAGTACCGGTCCGCTCAAAGCCTTGCGGCTCTTACACTCCCGGCCTATCTACC
>NZ_BDLQ01000152.1:0-3026 GCF_002049255.1 Carboxydocella sp. ULO1
GCTGGCAGATTGAAATTTTCTTCAAGTGGCTCAAGCAACACCTGCACGTCAAACATTTATATGGTCTTAGTCAGCAGGCAGTAGAAAATCAGTTATATATCGCATTGGCACATACTGTTTATTGAAGATGATCCAAATAAGGACAGGGTGTGAAGGACCACTGCTGACTGTAAAAAGGTTTGTTTGCGCCTGTATTTATGAGCCCTACGAGGTATTTAGGAAAAAACTAAGTAAACAGAAGAAGCGAACGTCCAAAGGACGACGAAGACTAAATTACGAAGCAATATATGAGTTAACAGTAAGGCAAGTAATGGACGGAGAAACAAATTTTCTGAATGAAGTGAGTTATGACCCAATTATATTGTAAAGCAAAATGGCTGACAAAATGTGGAATAGGACTACCCTCTATTACCACTATCCCTTTTGGCCAAAGAACTGGAGTCCTTAATTACATATAATTACATAAATGTCATATATACCATAATGCGTAATGACCAAAACATAGTTGACTACCATTCATAAAATTAATGCAACGCTACTGAATTATTCTGGCAAAATTTAATCCAGTTTCATTTAGTTTAAGTCCCAGTCTCTCCACTGTGCGCAGATTTACCACCAATTCCAGATTATCCGGTGTTTCCACAGGTATCTGTTTCGGCTGCTGTCCCTGTAAAACTTTGGCTACTATTCTGGCTCCCTGGTATCCCTGATTATACATAGAAACGCCGTAAGCGGCGAAATAACCCCGGTCCGCTTCCTGTTCAATGATGCCCATAACCGGAATCTTGTTTTGCCAGGAAAAGGCAAGCAAGTCCTGGGTTAAAGTTTCAATCAAAAAACTTGACAAAGGAAGAATAGCATCATAGTTCTGCACCGATTGCCGATTTAGTTTTGTTTTAAAGTCTGTTCTGGAACTTACCGCTATGGTTTTTATTACTATCCCTAAATCTTTAGCCGTATTTTGAACTATTTTCAAACTGGTATAACCGGGAGGAACGTTAGGATCGTAGATAACAATAACTTTCTGCACATAAGGTAACAGTTTCTTTAATAATTCCAATCTTTTCCCGGCCAGCTCAGCATGATAATTATCCACACCGGTAATTTGTGCTCCCGGGTCAATAAAGCTTTTTACTATACCTCGTTGTACCGTAGAAGCAGCTCCAATAAAAACAATGGGAATGTTCTGATTCTCAGCTGCTATTTTCAGGGCATCAGCTTCCACACCCCCGGTTGCTACCAGCACATCCGGCTTCTCATGTACTAACTTCCGGGCCAAAGGCAAGAGCTGTTCCCGCTCACCCTGAGCATTTAAAATTATATAGGTAACGTCTTTTCCCTCGGTAATTCCCAGGTCAGCTAAACCTTGCTTAAAGCCAACGATTTTTTCCGCTTTAGCATTGCTGGCAGCCAGGATACCGACAGACCATTTGGTCGGCTCAGTTTTTGAAGCAATTTGACAGCCCAAAATAACAATAATTCCTGTTAGCAACATCAAAATATAAATAGCCTTTTTTCCCATTGTATACACCTCAATCTAATAAATTCCATTTTTTAAATAGCGCTGACTGCCCTTATTGTTTCCAGAAAAAGATTTTCTACATTATTATTAAAAATCCTTTAAAATCAGTGATTCAATATAACTTTGACTAATATCAGCTAAAAGATTACAATATAACTTAAGAATTCCGGAAAGGAGTGATCGTAATGTCCGCAGAAACAGTTAAGCTGACCAAACTGGCTGCCTGCGCCGGCTGAGCGGCCAAGCTCAGTCCTCAGGACCTGGCGCAGGTACTGCGCCATTTACCGCAAATAAATGACCCCAATGTCCTGGTTGGCACCAATACCGCCGATGATGCCGCTGTTTATCGTATCAATGATGAGCTGGCGATAGTCCAGACTGTCGACTTTTTCACACCCGTAGTGGACGACCCCTATACTTTCGGTCTGATTGCCGCAGCCAATTCCCTCAGTGACATCTATGCCATGGGCGGTAAGCCTCTCTTTGCCCTGAATGTAGTAGGCTTCCCGGAAAAAAGGTTGCCTATGGAAGTCCTGGGCGATATCCTGCGCGGCGGTGCAGATAAAGCCGCTGAAGCAGGTATTAGCATTGTAGGCGGCCACACTGTTTCGGACCAGGAGCCCAAATACGGTCTGGTTGTCACCGGGATAATTCATCCCGACCGGATTGTTACCAATGCCGGCGCCCGACCAGAAGATGTTCTCTATCTCACCAAACCCCTCGGCCTTGGTATTATCACCACTGCCCACAAGCGGGATCTGGTTCCTCCCCCCATCCTCGCTGAAGCCGTAGAAGTGATGGGGACTTTGAATAAGGCTGCCGCAGACGCAATGGTGAAGGTAGGAGTCCACGCCTGCACTGACATCACCGGCTTCGGTTTTCTCGGCCACCTCTTTGAAATGATGGCAGGCAGTGGCACGGGAGCCGAAATCGAAGTCAGCCAGGTTCCAGTTTTAGAAGCTGCCTGGGCTTTTGCCAGCCAGGGAGTAGTACCGGGTGGCACCCGTAAAAATCTGGCCTACTTGCAGGATAATTTACAGCTGGATGGCGATTTCAGCGAAGACACCCTGCTGATACTGGCCGATGCCCAGACTTCGGGCGGTTTGCTTATCGCTGTGGCCCCGGAAAAAGCTGAACAGCTGGAGCAGGAACTGGCTGCCGCCGGAGTAGCCACAATCGCTCGTATTGGCGAGGTAATAGAAGCAGAAGCGGGAACCATCATTTTGCGGCAGTAAGTAACAAAGGAAAACACATAAATATTAATGTGTTCTCCTCGTATCATAATATATTTAGAGACTTAATTTGAACGGTAATATTAACCGTTCTTTTTTTGTTCTAAATTTTTCTGTTCTAAATTTTTCTGTTCTAAATTTTTCTGCAACATGAGCCAGAAAATCAGTAGCGTTGCATAAAATTTTTTAGAATTTGTCAAGCTGGGAATTAATTCGATTTAACACAAAATAGGCAGAATTATGCGTTTTTTAGCTGAGAAATATAAAAATCT
>NZ_BDLQ01000153.1:0-373 GCF_002049255.1 Carboxydocella sp. ULO1
AGGGAAGAACAGGGCCAGCTGACCGTCAGCGGCAGGGCGGAACCGGCCCAGATCAAAGCCGGACAGGTATTTGCCCTGGTGGTGGAAACGGCCACCACCCCTTATACCTGGGAAGAAACTGTTTATGAACAGCAGCCTGATGGCAGTGTTGTAGAAAAGAAAGTTAGACGAAGTCGGCCCTGTCCGGGAGCAAAATATGTACAGGCCCGCTTTCCTGATGGACAGCAGGTGCTGCTGGAACCGACAAATCCGGCCGGGACACCGGCTAACACCTGGCAGTTGCCTGTTAATCCCCGGTCGAAAAACAGAGCTCGCATCCATTTCACTGATCCCTATTTACCGGATGGACTTTATCCGGTTACCATTATCGCTG
>NZ_BDLQ01000154.1:0-221 GCF_002049255.1 Carboxydocella sp. ULO1
ACCGGATATAGCTCTGTCAAAGCAGGTTTTTCGGGGAGATACATTAGCAGATATGATTTCATCCGTGCTGGACCAGGCAAAGAAGCGAGGAGCCGGTAAATGGATTGTTAGGAGCAAGCAAGGAAAGATAGATGTAATCAGGCCGGGGCAAAATACCCCGGTTTATTGTTTTACCTCTGATACTAACGTAAACAGTATTAATGACCATTGGGATATTGAAG
>NZ_BDLQ01000155.1:0-221 GCF_002049255.1 Carboxydocella sp. ULO1
ACCGGATATAGCTCTGTCAAAGCAGGTTTTTCGGGGAGATACATTAGCAGATATGATTTCATCCGTGCTGGACCAGGCAAAGAAGCGAGGAGCCGGTAAATGGATTGTTATGAGCAAGCAAGGAAAGATAGATGTAATCAGGCCGGGGCAAAATACCCCGGTTTATTGTTTTACCTCTGATACTAACGTAAACAGTATTAATGACCATTGGGATATTGAAG
>NZ_BDLQ01000156.1:0-404 GCF_002049255.1 Carboxydocella sp. ULO1
GGTATATATGACATTTATGTAATTATATGTAATTAAGGACTCCAGTTCTTTGGCCAAAAGGGCTAGTGGTAATAGAGGGTAGTCCTATTCCACATTTTGTCAGCCATTTTCTTTTACAACACAATTGGGTCATAACTCAGTTCATTCAGAAAATCTGTTTCTCCGTCCATTACTTGCCTTACTGTTAACTCATATATTACTTCGTAATTTAGTCTTCGTCGGCCTTTGGATGTTCGCTTCTTCTGTTTACTTAGTTTTTTCCTAAATACCTCGTAGGGCTCATAAAGACAGGCACAAACAAACCTTTTTACAGTCAGCAGTGGTCCTTCACACCCTGTCCTTATTTGGATCATCTTCAATAAACAGTATGTTGCCAATGCGATATATAACTGATTTTCTACTGC
>NZ_BDLQ01000157.1:0-221 GCF_002049255.1 Carboxydocella sp. ULO1
CAGACCAGGCTTTCGCCTCCTTTCCGAATACTTGATTTGCCCCCGCGGGGCAGGGCGACAGGGGACCTCGGCCCGGGAGTTCCACCCGGACGGGAGTACTGCACCGGTTTTTGCTGACCTCCCGGTGGGAGTATAACTCCGCCTCCCGCGTCCTGTTAGGACGCCTACCGGTTTGTCCGACACCGGCTAAACGGGGTCACCGTACGGACAGGGCCAATAAC
>NZ_BDLQ01000158.1:0-285 GCF_002049255.1 Carboxydocella sp. ULO1
AGGGCGACAGGGGACCTCGGCCCGGGAGTTCCACCCGGACGGGAGTACTGCACCGGTTTATGCTGATCTCCCGGTGGGAGTATAACTCCGCCTCCCGTGTCCTGTTAGGACGCCTACCGGTTTCTCCGACACCGGCTAAACGGGGTCACCGTACGGACAGGGCCAATAACTTCAGGTCAGACCAGACGGAGTTATACGCCTCCTGCTCACTCTGGGCAAGCCCGTTATGCACAGGAAGCCTCTCCTCCAGCCGCCTCAAGCAGGCCCTGACCCCACGGGTCATCC
>NZ_BDLQ01000159.1:0-6569 GCF_002049255.1 Carboxydocella sp. ULO1
TATCGACTATTTTTATTGATTGTTTATTTTCTTTCTCATGCGCTCTCATATTTCTACCTTAACACCCTAAGTTATCCACATCAAGCCTTAAAGCATAATTTCCTAAACATCTAAAAAGCCCGTCCCCGGCCCATCAGGCCAGGGACGGGCTTGCTACCCGCGGTTCCACCCTGGTTGACCGCTAATGCGGTCCACCTCTTTAACTGCAGCTCCCAGGCGCCCTTCACCATCCCCCCTGACCGGGCTTCCACCCTCCCCGGTTCGCTTGGCAGGCTTAAAATGGTTACTCCTCCTGTTCCTCGCTGCGCAAATATGGAATGGTTGTACTTGAAGATTATTAAACAAAAAAATTGTTTTTTTGTCAAGTAGCCCCCTAAAATACCTCTTTTTATCCGTATTATTTGATGACAAATAGAGAAGCGGAGGGATGAAATATGAAAAACTCTGGAAAATTGCTCAGTATCGCTTTATCGACAGCCCTGGCAGTTACCACCCCTGGATTGACCTGGGCCGCCGAGACTGTGTCCAGTCCCCCGGTAATTCAACAATCTGCTGAGGCCGGTGTTACTCCTGACAGCTGGCTCTACCCTCTCGAGAGATTCCTGGAACAACTGCAATTAGCAATTACCTTTTCTGAACAGGCTAAAGCAGAATTATTAGCCACTCTGGCCCAGGAGCGTATGGCTGAAGCTAAAACGATGCAGGCAGCAGGGAAATATGATTTAGCAGTAAAAGCAACCGCTGACCTTGTAACAACTGTACAGACCCTGGAAAATATGCAAACTCAACTGCCGGCAGAAGTAGCAACAACAATTTCGCCCAAAATCCAGGAGGTAAAACAACAGAGTGTAGATACTCTCAACCAGGTATTAGCAAAAGCCCCAGATGAAGCCAGGGATAATCTCGAAGATGTTAAAGACCGTCTGGAATTAATTAAAGAATTTGTCAGTTCACACAAAGAATTACAACAAGCTAAACAGGAAGTTAAAGCAGCTGAAAAAGCTTTAAATGAAGCTATTAACACCAGTAATCCTGAAGCTATAGAAAAAGCACAAGAAAACCTGCAAGAGACTCAGGACAAGCTGAATGAAGCTATTGAAAAACAAGCAGAAGCAAAAGAAGAAATGAAAGAGAAAACCAAAAAAGAAACTGAAAAAGAAAAGAAAAAAGAAAAAGATAGTCTTAATGATGAAGATGAGAATAAACTTGAAACAGATACAACCATAGAAACGAAAACAGAAATATTAACAGAAACGGCGAACCAAAAAGATGACAAAGAGAAAAAAAACGGTGAAAATAATAATGATGACACTCAAAAGGAATATAATGAAGAAGAGTCCAATCGCTAACCAGCCAAAAACGGAGCCGCTCCTTTTGAGGAGACCGGCTCCGTCTGTTATTCCAGGCTGTTATCTTTCATTATTTAATTCCATTTCCAGTCGATAACCTCGATTCAGTAAAGCAGAAATTCCCAGGGCCCCGATAAATGCCGCCCTGGCACTGGTTAAAGTTAAACCCAAAGCGGCTATTCCTGCTGCCGCCGGAAGTTCAGCCAGCACTTTGCCCTCTTTGCTAATCCGGATTTTGGTTTCCGCAGACCACTGCAGTACACTGCGCAAACGCTTCAAAGCCGGTTTTTTCCGCAGCTGGGGCCGTCGTTCTTCCAGCCAGATCAAGGCTTCTGCCAGGTCCCCTTTAGTCGCCTCCAGGGCCCGCCGGGCCTCCCGATAAGTCACCCCTGTTTTCTGCCGCAGAATATCCATTTTTTCGTACAGTTCCATTGCCATCCTGATTCCCCCTTTCATCCCCTAGTATAACCGGAGCCGAAAGGTCTATCAGGGGTCGCTGCAGTTTTATATCTTCCAAATGCTGGCTGGCATGTTCGGCCAGCAGCTGATGAATAGCCTCCAGTTCCGCGGCAGATACCTCCAGAGCAGCCAATTCCGCTGGCTGCAGATAAAAGAAACACCGCAAAAGCCTTTTCAACCGGGGTGAAAGCAAAACTGCTCCTGGATAGGGTGGGCCACAGCATTCCCCGCGCAGTCCTCCCGCAGCCAGGGCCCACCAGGATTTACCAGCCCCTAGTGGCCGCCGGCATTGGACACAGTGGTTAACCTCTGGCCTTAGTCCCAGCACCTGCAAAAACTGGGCTTCTACATAGGTTAAAACCAGGCTGGTATCTAAAGGAGCCAGCAAATGCAGAGCTGCCCCCAGCAATCGATACAGACGCGGGGCCGGTTGCCGCAGGGGCAGGACCCGTTCCCATAACCCCAGCAAATACTGGGCGGAAAGGAGCTTTTCCAGATCCTGTCTGAGCTCCGGAAAGGCAGAAATCAGCTCGCCCTGGTTCAAATGCAGATAATTTGAGCCTTCATAAAGTAAATAGCGGGCATGGATCAGAGGCTGAGCCAGGGCCCGGCGGCGGCTGGCTGCCTTCCTTACCCCTTTGGCTGCTACCTGCACTTTTCCCAGCTCGCGGCTAAACAGGGTCACCAGTAAATCCGCCTCGGACCGGGGTTTGACTGCCAGTACCAGTCCTTCTGTTTGAATCAGTGCCATTATCCTTCTCTCCGTTTCTTATCTTATTTTATATTTTAACAAAGAGAGCAGGATTATAAAACCCGGTGTTGAACTTTAAGATAAAGAAAAGGGAGGAGGAGAGAGAAATGGCGGAATTTTCCCGTACCATGCAGGCAGATTTCAAAAAAATCAGTTCTGAGGTTATCCAGGCTGAACTGAGCATCTGTGACCGCTACCATGACATCAGATTACTGTTATTCATTGGCTTACCGGACTATGAAATCACCAGGGTAGAGGCCAGCTTCCACCGTACCCCCAGCCCCTACTGCCCCCTGATTGAAACCAAACTAAAACAGCTGGTGGGAGTGCGGGTAGCTCGCGGCCTGAACCGCACCCTTAACCAGCTGTTCAGTGGTAGTGAAGGCTGTATTAACATGAAAAATCTGCTGGCAGCTTTTCTGCCGCTGGTCATCAATACTCACCTGGTCAGCGGTGCCAGCAGCGAAGAAGAAGCCCTGGAGACAGTGGCCAGGGAACTGGCCGGAACCTGTGTCGGCTATCCGCCCCGTCCCAGTGATTAGTAGCCACCGTTTACAGTCAATCCGGCCATAATGGCTACTCCGTTACTGGTACCGATGCGATTGGCTCCAGCAGCGATCATGGCCCGGGCCTGTTCTAAGTTGCGCACCCCGCCGGATGCCTTAACTCCGATGGTCGGTCCTACCGTCTTGCGCATTAATTCCACATCAGCCACAGTAGCCCCGCCACCGGCAAATCCAGTGGAAGTTTTGACAAAGTCTGCCCCGGCGTTTACCGCCGCCTGGCAGGCTTTTACTTTTTCCTCATCAGTGAGCAGGCAGGTTTCAATGATTACCTTGACGATAATCTGCCCCGCTTCCTTTTCCAGATTCCGGGCAGCAGCCACCACAGCCCGGATATCCTCCTCTACCAGCTGCCAGTCCCCGGCCTTAGCCGCCCCGATATTGATAACCATATCCACTTCCCTGGCCCCTTCCCGGATAGCCAGTTCTGTTTCCTGGGCCTTGATTTGAGGACGGTTGGCTCCTAACGGAAAACCAATCACAGTACAGACTTTGACCGGACTATCAGCCAGCTCTCTGGCTGCCAGAGCCACATAGGCGGGATTGACGCAAACCGAGGCAAACTCATGCTCCCGGGCCTCCTGACAGAGCTTAATAATCTGTTCCGGTGTGGTTTCCGGTTTCAATAAAGTGTGGTCAATCATAGCAGCGATTTCTCTGGTGTTCATTTCGATACTCCTCCTTTGTAAGATGACAGATGTCTGACTTTTACACCCATAAAAGAATTAGACAAAAACTTGTCTAATCCTCCTCCCGGTAGCCAAATTGCCGTAAAATTTGTTCCCGGTTGCGCCAGTCCTTTTTCACTTTAACCCATAAATCCAGATAAAGTTTGGAACCCAGCAAATTTTCCAGATCCTGACGGGCCAGCTGTCCTACCTGTTTTAACATCCGGCCCTGATGGCCGACAATAATGCCTTTCTGGGATTCCCGTTCCACATAGATATTGGCCCGCACATACACCAGATTGCTGGACCGTTCCTTCATTTCCTCCACTTCAACAGCTACGGAATGGGGTACTTCATCCCGGGTCAGATGCAGGATTTTTTCCCGAATTATTTCTGCCACAATAAAACGTTCCGGGTGATCAGTTACCATATCCGGAGGATAATACATCGGCCCTTCCGGTAAATAGTTGAACAGGACTTCTACCAGCCGGTCCAAATTGTCCCGGTAAAGAGCTGATACAGGGACGATTTCAGCAAAAGGCAGCAAATCCCGGTAGGCTTCGATTATCGGCAAAACCGCCTGCTTATCAGGCAACTGATCGATTTTGTTAACTACCAGCAACACCGGAGTATTAACTTTCACCAGGTGCTCGATAATGAATTTATCCCCTGGTCCGGGCTGGGCAGTAGCTTCCACTACAAAGAGAATGGCATCCACTTCCTTTAAGGTTGAGAGGGCAGCTTGGTTCAATACTTCCCCCAGCCGGTGTTTGGGCTTGTGGATTCCGGGAGTGTCAACAAAAATGACCTGAGCGCTATCTGTAGTATAAATACAGCGAATTTTATTGCGGGTAGTCTGAGGCTTATCGGACATGATGGCCACTTTTTCCCCAACCACACTGTTCATCAAAGTGGATTTACCTACATTGGGTCGTCCGACAATGGCTACAAAACCGGAACGAAAAGCCATCTTACTCCTCCTTTCCTGCGGGCAATGCCCGGGGGCTGAAAAATCCCGGCAATAACTGGGCAGCCGTGGTTAGGCGGTAACTTCCGTCCGGTGCTGCCATTATCACCTGCAGGTCAGGGTTAAATTCCACCATCACCTGGCGGCAAGCGCCACAGGGGGAGCAGGGTTCAGCTATATCTCCCACCAAAGCCAGCGCCACAAAATCCCTTTCTCCTTCCGCAACAGCCCTGAAAATAGCAGTCCGCTCAGCACAATTGGTCAAACCATAAGAGGCATTTTCCACATTGCAGCCCTGATATATGCGGCCAGATTTACCCAGCAGCGCTGCCCCTACCCGAAAGTGGGAATAGGGTGCATAGGCCTTTTGCTGGGCGTTAATGGCTTCACTGATCAGCTGCTGGATTTGCTGTTCCGTTAGTTTCATGTCAATCCTGGTTCAAAAAACTTGACTGTTTTTATCTCCAGCCAAGTTGGCCCCCAGACCAGGATTTCGCCTCCTTTCCGAATACTTGATTTGCCCCCGCGGGGCAGGGCGACAGGGGACCTCGGCCCGGGAGTTCCACCCGGACGGGAGTACTGCACCGGTTTATGCTGACCTCCCGGTGGGAGTATAACTCCGCCTCCCGCGTCCTGTTAGGACGCCTACCGGTTTGTCCGACACCGGCTAAACGGGGTCACCGTACGGACAGGGCCAATAACTTCAGGTCAGGCCAGACGGAGTTATACGCCTCCTGCTCACTCTGGACAAGCCCGTTATGCACAGAAAGCCTCTCCTCCAGCCGCCTCAAGCAGGCCCTGACCCCACGGGTCATCCCTTTTCCTTCCCCAGGTCTATCAGGATTAACCTTCCGGGTCAGGTTTTGCTTGATTTGCGATACCAGTTGCCTGAGTTCTTCAGTCACCCGTTCCCTGAACCCCATTGCCCGACGACCTATAACCAGTGCCGCCGCGCAATGCACCGGAACGGCGTAACGTTTCATATACTTCCAGTAACCTATGGTTGAAGTATGCCGGGGTGATACTAACTTGAAAGGCACCCCTTCTTTTGTCGCTCTCCGATACATTGCTCCTACCATTTTCGCAAATGGAAAGTTAGAAGCCATGCGGTTAAACTTTTTATTAGTGTCCAGTCTGTCTTTGCCAAAGTTCAGGTTTTCTAAAACAATGGGTTTGCCTGAAAAGAATGCTATATCTACCACTACTCTGGCTAAAACGCCTATCAGGTAGCTACGCCGGAAGCTGGAAGTATGGGCTAAGTCTGGTATTCTGATATAAAGAAAGCCGTTCGGGTAAGGGATAACCTGAAACTCTCCTTCGTACTTGCCCAGGTTGCCGGGATAAGGAACGCTGAAGCCCTCCGGCCACGGCTCCGGCTGGCCGGAAGCGCTAACGTTACACAGGGCTACCCCATCAGGGTTTGTGTCTATAGCCAGACAACCTTTAGCAAAGTCCGGTTCCTGCACCCTGACCACTTCAAATGTCAAATGTACCAAGTAGCGTCCTTCCAGGGTACGGATCAGTTCTACCGCATAGGGTAACTTCATGGTCAGCCATATCTGCACCAGTTCCCGGTGTTTTTCCGGCAGCCACAACTTACCCTCAACCCTGGGGGCCTGGCTCATCCTGGGGCGACCAAGTTTATCTATGCCTGTCTGTTCAGAAAGGTGGGAGAGGGAAACCGCCAGGCGGAAGTCCTGTTCGCCATAAAATATCTTAATGTTGGGGTTGCCTCCCTTGCTCTCGTCTCCCCGGGAGTAGAGGCGGTTCCTGCGGGCGTGCCGCCATTTTTCACGGGCGGCCCGGCCCTGG
>NZ_BDLQ01000159.1:6579-7098 GCF_002049255.1 Carboxydocella sp. ULO1
CCATAAAATATCTTAATGTTGGGGTTGCCTCCCTTGCTCTCGTCTCCCCGGGAGTAGAGGCGGTTCCTGCGGGCGTGCCGCCATTTTTCACGGGCGGCCCGGCCCTGGCAGACCTTTTCCCACAGCCTTCTGCCCCCAAAGACTACCTCCGGTATTGTCCCCTTCTCCCGGTAGTCCTTCAGTTCAGCCAGCCTTTTTGCCAGTGAAACCACCCGATGGTTTCGCCCCTTGACTGCCAGGCGGAGCTTTTCAATAACTTCTGAAGCAGCCCCCTTTTCCTCTGCCTTCGCCAGTTTCCTCATAGCCAGGCTGAGCTTCTTCCTGGCCCGGCCCAGCTTCTCTTCTGTTTCTTCATTTTCTAACTTCAGCAGTTCTGTTTGGGAGTCCAGCAGGGCCTGTGCTTTAAGTATGGCATCATCCGCATAGCGGGAGTTCAGCCCGAAAAGTTCTTGTCCTGACTTCTTGATTTCATGGCGGGAAGCACCTTCCAGGAGCCGGTTAAAGGCCCACCGCATACAG
>NZ_BDLQ01000159.1:7108-25010 GCF_002049255.1 Carboxydocella sp. ULO1
ACGGGTCTTCTTCGCCCCGGCTCCACTTCGAAGACCGGTGAGCCGGGTAAATCTCCGGAAAAAACTCCCCGCACACAGTTATGCTAAATTTGTTCTTCTCGTGTTTCTCTGGCATTCCTGATCAACTCCCCGAAACCCTGCCAGACTTTGCTGCTTCACCAATGGATAATAGTTCCATTTTTTTATTGTAGCAAAACAGTTAAATACAATCAATTATAGTCTAGTTTTCTGAAGCTGCTGCTTACCTCCTCTATCTGCTGAATAAAGCCAGTAGGCGGGGGCCAAATACCAGTAAGCCGACAAACATAGCGTGAATAGCTGCCAGCAACACCGCCCCGGCGGCCACGTCTTTGGCAATAGCTGCCAGACGGTGCCATTCCTGCCCGGCTGCCAGGTCTACCACCGCTTCTAAAGCGGTATTGACCAGTTCCAGGCAAATTACCATGGTAGCTGCCAGCCAGATCCATAAAAATTCTCCCCGGCTCAGGTGCAGGATAAAGCTAAAGGCAATCACCAGAATAAAAGCCAGCAGATGAATGCGCATATTGCGCTGGGTTTTAAGGGCATATAACAGCCCCTGCCAGGCACAGGCAAAACTCTGCAAAAGATTGCGGTTTCTCATACCCAATGCTCCTAACGGTGGATACCCAGGGCATTCAGTACTTCCCTCTGTGTTTCCAGCATCTCCGCTTCCTCGGCTTCAGTCTGGTGGTCATAGCCCAGGAGATGCAAGACTCCATGCACAGTCAAAAAAGCCAGTTCCCGCTTCAGGCTGTGACCATAATCCCGGGCCTGTTCTTCGGCCCTTTCCACCGAGATAATCACATCGCCCAGCACTTCTGTTTCCAGAGGGGAGGTAAACTCCGGCTCTTCTTCCAGCCGTTCGCGCTGGGCAAAAGACAGCACATCCGTAGGCATATCCTTGCCGCGGTAGTCCCGGTTGAGGCGGCGGATTTCCTCATCGTCCACCAGCACCAGGCTGACCTCTGCTCCTTCTGTACCTTCATGGATTTGCAAGGTGTATTCCGCCACCTGGCGGATTGTATCAAGCATTTCCGCTGTTATTTCCCGCTGGCTCTGGAGATTCTCGATCTGAATCGGCATTGGCACTGCCCCTTTCCAATCCTTTCAATTCTTCAGGATATTCAATGCGGGCATGGACTATCCCTTTTAATACCTTCATAAAGGCCTGAGCGATTTTTTCCAGATCCCGCAGGGTTAAATCACTCTCGTCCAGCTGGCCATCAGTCAGTTTTTCCTTGATAATCTTGCGCACAAACCCTTCCAGAGGGCCCAGGCCTGCCAGCTGGCCAGCCTGCATTTTGGCTCTGACCGCTGCTTCAACGGAATCCGCCAGCATGACTATGGCAGCCTCCCGTGTCTGGGGTTTGGGCCCTGGATAGCGGTAGTCTTCTTCCTGTACCGTTTCCAGGCGGTCAGCCTCCTTGGCCCGGTGGTAGAAATAGCTGACCAAACAGGTGCCGTGGTGCTGGGCGATTATATCCAGTACTGCCTGGGGCAGGCGATATTTCCGGCCTAGTTCCACCCCATCCTTAACGTGGGAAGTAATGATCAGGGTGGATAGAGACGGTGCAATCCGTTCATGGGGGTTAGTTCCACTCATCTGGTTTTCGATAAAAAAGCCCGGTCGCTGAATTTTCCCCACATCGTGATAATAGGCACCGGCCCGGCAGACCAGAGAATCAGCCCCAATAGCATCGGCCGCTGCTTCAGCCAGATTACCGACGATAATGGCATGATGATAGGTACCAGGTGCTTCCATCAGCAATTCCTTCAACAAGGGAGCATTGGGATTGGTAATTTCCAGCAGGCGCATGGGTGAAGTCAGGTCAAAAGCCGATTCCAGTAGAGGTAAAAACCCTCCGGCCAATACCGCACTGAGGACCCCATTCACCACCCCGTAGGCTATTGCCACCCCGGTCAGGGAAGGGCTGACATCAGTCACCAGGCAGACGGAGATAATCATCGCCACCGCTGATAGAGCCACATGCATCAGTCCTGTTTTCACCAGATCGGAACGCTGGGTCACCCGCCGCAGGCCATAGATGGCAAAAATGCCACTGACCAATCCCACCAGGGCAAAGCGCAGCTGAAATCCTGACAGCACTCCCAGCCACCAGTTCAGCAAAAGGGTAATTAACAGGGCCAGCTGGCTGTCCAAAAGGACTGTTATCAGCATGGAAGCCGCAGCTACTGGAACCATATAGGCACTCAGGACATTGATTTCAGGTCGGTCACTGAAATTGAGGGCCAAAAAGCCCCGAATAATCAGGAGGCTGATCAACCCTATCAGTGCCAGCAGGGAAAGCTGTTTCTCATTGTGATACAGATCAGGGCGAAAATAAATCAAATAGGCCAGAGTCAGGGCAAAATTGAGAGCCAGCATCAAGGCAATGCCCAGCAAAACCGGCCAGGTGGACTTAGGCCGCATCAATCCCACTGCCTGTAGTTTCTCCAGGGTTTCCTGGGTTACTCTTTCCCCCTTGGAAATGATCAGCTCATTTTGCAATACCGACTTGGTTACCGGCGGCACAGCCTGTCGGGCCTCATTGATGCGCCGTTTGGTTTCCTCCTGGTTGATAATCAGATTGGGCCGCAGGATATTGGCCGTCAGCCGCACCAGTAAGTCCCGGTATGGTTTTTTCAGTCCCAGGTCGCCTATTTGGCGGCGAAGCCGCTCTTTTTCCGTTTCCAGCTTGTCTTCTGGCACGCCCTGGGTCATGGCCTGGCGCAATAGCTGCAGAGCCTGTTGCTCCAGACTGTCAATAGTCCGGTCATCGGCCGTTAACAGCATTTCGATTTCCTGGTCCTGAACCTGGATGGTCAGGGTTTTTTCCACCAGCAGACGCTTGTCCGTCAAATTCAGCTGGGTCTGTTGCCGGGCCTGGCGAATCTGGTCAAAGAACCCGGTTACTTCTTCCTCCAGTTTACTGGCTACCGTTACATTCTGGTCATAAACCGGCACGATAGTGGCAGCCGCTGCCTGCCGCCTGGCTTCGGTGGCTTTCTCATCCACATAAACCACACTGCTTGGTGAAAAAATGTTTTTTGGTGCTACCTGCCCTACTTTCAAATTAATGTTATCAGGCAGAAAATTAACACTGAGGACGACAAAATAGGCCAGGAAAAAAAATCCGGCCAGCAGTGCCCGGCGCACTTCTTTTTGTTCCCACAGCTTCCTGACATATCCCCGTAACAAGAGGTTGCGTAACTGTTCTTGCCAGTTCATTGCTATTCACTCCGTTCGTTACGCCGCCGATATGCCTCCACAATTCGCTGCACCAGCGGATGCCGTACTACATCTGCTTCTGAGAGATAACAAAAACTTATCCCTTCGATTCCGCGCAAAATCTGCTGAACCTCCACCAGGCCGGAAAACTGGCCCCGGGGCAAATCGATCTGGGTGATATCCCCGGTGATCACTGCCCGGGAGCCTAAGCCCAATCGGGTCAGAAACATTTTCATCTGTTCCGGTGTAGTATTTTGCGCCTCATCGAGTATGATAAAACTGTCTTCCAGGGTTCTTCCCCGCATATAAGCCAGAGGTGCCACTTCAATAATGCCCTTCTCCAGATAACGCTGGGTAATTTCTTGCCCCAGTAGATCATAAAGGGCATCATAGAGAGGCCGCAGATACGGGTCCACTTTTTCCTGTAAATCCCCGGGCAAAAAGCCCAGTTTTTCCCCCGCTTCCACCGCCGGGCGAGTGAGGATAAGCCGGCTGACCTCCCGCCGCCGTAAAGCCAGGACTGCCATCACCACCGCCAGGTAAGTCTTGCCCGTGCCGGCAGGCCCGATACCGAAAACCACATCATGCTGCTGGATCGCCTGTAAATAGGCCTTCTGGCCATTGGTTCTGGGCCGCACCGCCTTGCCCCTGGCATTGTGCAAGATTACTTCTTGACTCAAGAGGGCACTCTCTTCCGCCCTGCCCTTTTTCACCATGCCGATAACCTGCAACACATCCTGGCTGGTTAAAACCTCCTGTTGTCGCGCCAGCTGGGTTAACTGGCCAAAAACCTGCCGTACCTGGCTGACTGTCTCCTCTTCCCCGCGGATGGTGACAGTATTGCCCCGGGCTGCCAGCTGGACTGGAAATTCGCGCTCCATCAGGGTCAGATGACCATCCAGCTGGCCAAAAATCCGGGCTGCCTCACCGTTATCGCCG
Organism: Carboxydocella sp. ULO1; assembly: GCF_002049255.1. Taxonomy (NCBI): domain Bacteria; kingdom Bacillati; phylum Bacillota; class Clostridia; order Eubacteriales; family Clostridiales Family XVI. Incertae Sedis; genus Carboxydocella; species Carboxydocella sp. ULO1. The sequence goes on from NZ_BDLQ01000159.1 coordinate 11,298, forward strand.
AATATCACTTTTTCTTCTACTGTCCTGACCAATTATTCAATCCTCCTCAACTCTCCTATGGGTTCTCTGGTCTCCACAATCATTCTGCCTTTTACGGTACTATTATTACCGGAATCCAGCAAGGTAAACGATTTCTGCAATACCTCGGCTCCGGCCGGCAGCTGGCTGGCAATTTGCTGCCAGGCTTTTTCCCGCACTAGAGTTTCTGCCTCTGCTGCTGTCAGCTGTTTGCGCCTGGTCAGCAGCTGTTTTTGTTCAACAGTAATTAATTCGACACCGGGCAGCGGATTCCTTCTCTTTTCCGCGGTAACCCTGGGGACAGAACTGCGATTATTTTCCCACTGCCATAAAGTATAGCTGTGCCCGCGCAGATTTACAATCACTTTCCGTCCGATTACTTCCCCCGGTTCCTGCCAGCTCAGCTCCCGTTCTGTTTCCACAATAGCCTCATACCAGACCCGGGCCCGCACAATCCCCTGAGCCTGTACCTTTTTCGGTTCCGGCGGGGGACTTTCGGGAGTAGTGGGCACCGGGGGAGTTAATACCCCATCAATCAGGATATCTCCTGGTTTGACAGTATCCCCTTCCTTCACCCTGCCTTCCCCGCTGAAGACCAGGATTTCACAGATAACCCCTTCTTTATTAGCCACCAGTGAAGCCGGTCCTTCGATAGCTACCTCCTTTTCCGGTGGCAGTTTTTTTTCGGCCACCCGAATCAGGGCCCGGGTTCCTTCAAAATCGATTTCCAGCCAGGCCAGCTGGGGAAACTGCAGTAACAGCTGTTTTTCCAGCCGTTCCAAAGGCAGCTGTTTCTTCCACACCCCGGGCTTTAAGCCCTGGGCCTCTGCCGCGCGCAATAATTGTTCCCGACTCAGGTTTTTGTTACCCACCACATCAACCTGCCAGACAAAACTCGCCCCCAGATAGAGGACAAAAACAAATAATAACGCCCCATAGAGCAGCATTTGTCTTTTTTTCAAGGCACTCCACCAGAAGGGCAGGCCCCGGCGAGCTGCTATGCCCAGTTGCAGATTAAGTCTTCGGCGCAAATGGCGCAGCGCCAAAAACCCGGGGAGAGAGACCTTGGCCAGGGCAGACCCATCCTTTAAGCGGACAATATCCCATAAATAAATACCCCGGCTCACAGCCATATTCAGCAGCCGTTCCAGCCGAGGCCCGCGAATGCGAATAATCACATATCCCCTTAACCAGGCCAGTATTCTCTGTACCAGCATCTCTTTTCCCCCCTACTCCAGAAACTCGATACCGGTAATCCAGCCTTCCACTACCGCTTCTTCCGGCAATATTCCCCTTAATACCAGATCCTTGCCTTTCAGCAGCAATTGTCCCTTCTCCAGCTGAAAGCGAACTCTTTCCGGACTGTATTCCACTACCCCCCGATGGTTTTCCAGAATGGCCTGTACCTGGCCAGAGACAATGATTTTGGGCAAATTCAAAGTCACATCCCGGGGTAAATCCAGAATCTGGTTCAAATTCTGCCGCCAGTTCTTCCAGGACATAAAAATCCCCTCCTTTGTCCTCATCCATATTTATGAGGACAGGAGGGGTTATATGCCTGCCTGTTACCTGCCAAAAAACCATTTCCTGCCTTTACAGGGTCCCAGAATCTCCCGGGCCAGAATCGCCTGGCGCCAGTCCTCCCGTTGCCATTCCCGGGGCTCAAGCTCTTGCTCCCGCCTGGTTTCCCGCTGGCTTTGCTTTTCTTTTTTCCTTTTCTCCATCCAGACCTACTCCTTTCCCGCTTCCGGCTGGCGGGGTCCAGCGATGCTATCCCGCATGCGGGTATCAGCCAGCAGGTTCTGCAGGGCATAATAGTCCATAGCCCCCAGCTTTCCTTCCCTTAAAGCCTGGGCCAGGGCCCGTGGTACCTCAGCTTCCGCTTCTACCACTTTGGCCCGCATCTCCTGCACCATCGCCTTCATTTCCTGTTCCCGGGCCACCGCCATCGCCCGTCTCTCTTCCGCCTTGGCCTGGGCAATCCGTTTATCCGCCTCAGCCTGGTCTGTCTGCAACTGTGCCCCTACGTTGCGCCCCACATCCACATCAGCAATGTCGATGGACAATATCTCAAAAGCTGTCCCGGCATCCAAACCTTTGGCCAGTACCGTACGGGAAATCAGATCAGGGTTTTCCAGCACCGCCTTGTGGGATTCACTGCTGCCCACCGTGGTTACTACCCCTTCACCCACCCGGGCGATGATGGTCTCTTCCCCGGCACCGCCCACCAGGCGGTCGATATTGGCCCTTACTGTCACCCGGGCGATGGCTTTTACCTCGATGCCGTCCTTGGCCACCGCTGAAATCAGGGGGGTTTCAATTACTTTAGGGTTCACGCTCATCTGTACAGCCTGCAGAACATTGCGACCGGCCAGATCAATGGCCGCAGCTCGCTCAAAAGCCAGAGGAATATTGGCCCGTTCCGCCGCAATCAGGGCATCCACAACCCGGTCCACATTGCCTCCGGCCAGAAAATGGGCCTCCAGCTGGTTGACACTGAGGTCCAACCCGGCTTTACGAGCCTTGATCAGAGGGTTGACAATCTGGGCCGGCGGTACCCGGCGCAGCCGCATCCCGATCAGGGTAATAATTCCCACCGGCACTCCAGAAGCCAGGGCACTAATCCACAAACCCAGGGGAATAAAACTAAAAACAACGATGATGATAAAAAAGAGCAAAACAAAACTCAATCCCAGCCCAAGACCTGCTATTTGGGGTAAATACATACTTCCATCCTCTCCTTTCCCTGTTCTTTTACAATTATATCCGATTTGTTATGCATATAACAACCATTTTTTGTCTTGCGCAGAGAACAGCACTGGTATATAATAAAATCAAACAGAAAGATCATTCGGTGGAGGTTACGAGTTTGAAGAAAACGACGCCCGATACGGAGATCAAAAACAAAATTTACAATGTAGCGCGAAAACTGTTTGTGGAAAAAGGCTATCATCGTACCAGTATTCCCGATCTGGTCAGGGCGAGCGGCGTCAGCATCGGAGCTATCTACCACCACTTTCCCTCCAAGGAAGAACTGGCCCGAACCATCCATGAAGATGCGGTAAACCTGTTTCTGAACAAATATGACTGCTATGTTCGCCCCCGGCAATCAGGGCGCGAAAAGGTGAGATATTTTGTCAAAATGATGTTTGAATGGGCGGACACGGATTTGATCACCGTAAATTATCTATTACACGCCCGTCCCCCGGAAGTGCTTAACTGTAATTTTACTATCTGTACCGCTGAAGGTTTGGAAGCGGTCAAAGAAATTATCAGCTGTGGTCAGGCTTGCGGTGAGTTCAAACCTGTTAATCCCATATTGCTGGCCGCCATGGTTTCCGGCCCCATTATGAGAATGATCGAACTGAAAACTGACGGTGTCATTACCGAACCGTTGAGCAACCTGATAGATGAGACAGCGGAACTTATTTTCTCTGCCCTTAGAGCTTAAAATATTTTTCACATATACAGAAAGATTATTCTTTCTGTATATGTGATTAAATACACAATCAATACAAGCGGAGGAGGTAGAATTATGCAAACCCTAAAAGACCTTTTTGGTAACCGTTTTCGGGACAATCAACTGGAACGGCTTTTGTACAGCCATGACGTCGGAGTGCTGCCAGCAGCAGTGAAAAAAACCTTCAATTCCATGCCTTCTGCAGTAGTGCAGCCGGAAAACAAACAGGAATTAATCGATTTAATGAAGTGGGCCAATGAAACCAGAACTCCGTTAATCCCCCGCGGTGCCGCTACATCAGGCTTCGGCGGAGCCATTCCCACCAAAGGCGGCGTAGTAGTGGACCTGATCCGCATGAAAAATATCATCGCTTTTGATCCGGAGCAACAAACTGTTACTGTCGAGCCAGGTATTGTCTGGGAAGAGCTGGATAGTTTTCTTGCCTCCCGCGGATATACCCTCAGGCTATATCCCTCCAGTTATCCCGGTTCCACTGTTGGCGGTTGGACAGCTCAAGGAGGAACAGGACTGGGCAGCTATCGCTACGGCAGTTTTAAAGATAATCTGGTGGAGGTAAAAGCTATCCTTGGCGATGGCACAGAAAGAACATTCTCTCTGCAAGACCTGGATTTGATTTACGGCCTGGAAGGTATCACCGGAATTATTTACGAAATTACTTTGAAAGTAATGAAGCAAAAAAATGATTTTCCCCTTGCCGCAGTATTTAGCAATCTTTTGCCCTTACCCGAGCTTGTCAAAGAACTGGAAAACCATAATCTTCCTGTCTGGAACATAACGGTGCTGACACCAGAATTTATCGCCTTACATCAAAGCGCTACCCGGGAAAAGGTGTTACCAGAGGATAAATACCTGGTCAATATTGTTTTATCCTCTCCTGATGAAAAACAGGTCGATATAGCGCAAACACTGATTGCCCGGGCCGGTGGTCAGTTGCTTTCTTCCGAAGCTGCTCACCATGAATGGAATAACCGTTTCTATACCATGCGCCTGAAAAGACTGGGGCCTTCCCTAATTGCGTCAGAAGTAATAGTACCCCTGGCAAAAGCCGCTGAATTTATTGGTGAAGTGGAACACAAATTCAAAGGAGAATTTGCTTTCGAGGGTACTTTCGTCGGGCAAGATGCCATTACCTTTTTAGGTCTGATGCCGGCTGATGAACGCAAACTCAATTTCCCTCTGCTCTATGCCAATTCCCTGATCATCAATGACATTGCCACCAAACTGGGGGGTAAAATTTTCGCCCTGGGCATGTACTTTACCGATTACGCCGAACAGTTACTGGGAAGTAACCTGTTAAAACAGCTAGTGAAGTTCAAGCAAGAAACCGATCCCCAGGGCATCCTTAACCCCGGAAAAATTCTTCCCCCCGGTCTGGATAAAAATTCACCCCTTAAGGTGTTAAATACCGCCATGAAAGGTGCTACCATGGGTAAATCCCTATTAGGCGGGTTAACCAGCCTGCTCGGCGGAAATTCGGCTAAAGATCATATCGAGGAAAAAGCCAAAGGTCCCTTTTCCGGTGCTGTGCTGGCCGAAAGTTACATTTGCGCCCAATGCGGTTTCTGCCGTACTAACTGCACCGTATTTATGCCCGACCCCTGGGAATCCAATTCACCTAGAGGAAAGTGGTATATCCTGAACGAATATGCCAAAGGCAATATCGATCTGGATGAGACAGCAGTGACCGCCCTGTTTAACTGTACTACCTGTAAAAAATGCGATCTGGTCTGTCAGACCCTGTTACCCAATGCCCACCGGTGGCTGGAAATGCGACCTGCCGTCAATCAGGCCGGTTTTATCAACACCGGGCTTGAGTTAGTAAAAGATAATGTAGTTAACAGCGGTAACTTCTGGGGCGTACCGGCAGAAACCAAAAGCTGGATTACCCCTGAAATCAAGTACGAGGAAGAAGGGGAAATAGCCTACTGGCCAGGCTGCTGGGCTTCCATCATCATGAAAAACATGCCGCAGAATATTGCGCGCATTATGAACAAAGCAGGAGTGCCTTTCGTCTATCTTGGTGCTGATGAAGGATGTTGCGGACTTTATCATGCTTTAGGTGGGTATATGGAAGAGTTCGGGGCCAAAGTTAAGGCCAACTATGAAAATCTGAAAAAACGAGGGGTTAAAAAATTACTCCTGTCCTGTCCCGGCTGTTTTGCCACCTTTACGGAAAATTATCCGGAGATGGCTCACCATCTGGGAATTGACTGGGATATTGAAACAGAACACGTGACGGTTTTCCTTAACCGCTTGTTGCAGGAAGGAAAATTGCGCTTCACCAAACCCATCAACGCTAAAGTTACTTACCATGATTCCTGCCACTGCGGGCGCTGGTTTAATATTTATGAAGAACCACGGGCAATCTTGAAAGCCATTCCCGGGATTGAACTGATTGAAATGGAGCATAACCGCGAAAAAGGCCTTTGTTGCGGTCTGGTCGCTTCCTTCCAATCCATTCCCACTGTGGGCTATTCCGGACAAAAACGGATTAATGAGGCCACAGCCACCGGAGCCGAGTACATTGTAACCAACTGTGCCGGTTGTGGCTCACAAATGAACTTTACTTCCAATATGCTCAACGCCAACGTCAAGCAAAAAGATATCACCGATTTGGTAGCTGAAGCCATGGGAATTGAAGAAATCTATGACCCAACAGCTGCGATTGCAAGCTATATGGAAGCCGCCATCAAACTGTTAACCCCAGCCTGCATAATGCTGAAACAGAAATACCATAAATAAAAAAGGCTATGAGAAAACCCGAGCCTTTATGGCCCGGGTTTTTCTTTTCTCACTACAATCCTTTGTCCCTCGACCTTGATTACTGTCACCTTTACACCTCCGGGGAGGTACTCCCCTTCTGAGACTACATCCACCACCTGGCCAGCTATTTCCACCTTGCCCGCCGGACGCAAAGGCGTCAGCGTCAGCCCGCTTTTTCCCACTAGTTTCTGCCAGGAAGGATCAGGGGCCAGATAACCGGCTTTGCTTTCCTGGTTATCGGTGAGAATGAGCTGATTCAGCAATCTTTTTTCTTCCATCCGCCGCCAGGCCCAGTAGAGAACAACGGCAGCAACCAGAATGGCCAGAGCCAGAGCAGCCAGCACCGCTCCCGGGGCATGCAGGGCCAGATAAAGGGCAAAGAGCATGAACAGGATACCCGCCAGTCCCACCAGCCCAAAACCAGGGATAACCAGGATTTCCACCAGTAAGGCCAGGAACCCGATCATGAAGATCAATAGCGCTTCCCAGCCGTTAAGATAAAACGCAGGATAAGGCAATTCCCTCTCCCTCCCTCTAGGTGAGCAATCGACTGAAATAGCCAATGAATTTTTTAATATCATCAAGATTTTCAGTAATTATCTGATATAGCTCTTCCGGTGTTATATCAATGTAACCATGAGCCATACGATTGCGATATCCGGCCAGCCCTTTAACTCTTTCTGCAAAATCCGCCGGAATTACCCCCAGCTTACCCAGTTCATCAATAATTTCCCGATAGGTACCCGGCCTTTTCTGTCCATTTTTGACAATAATATGTGAGCCAGCATCCAGAATTATATTTAAAGCAATATATAGATTGGCAAACACGATATCGCTATTGCGTTTGTCTGCTAAAAATTCCTCTTTACTCAGCTTTGCCATTTCAGCAAGATTAAAATATCTTTCCTTTAAATTTTCTAAATAGGCAAACAGGCGCGTTGAATTATAGACCACTTTCACCACCTCCGAACTCTTCCTTCAGGTTTTCCAGTAAATCCCTGGTCATTTGTTGCCAGACTGGTTCAAAATCCAGCCAGCGACGAACCACCATTTCCTCGAAATCAGTCCGGAAGTCCCAGTCAGTTTCAAAAATGACTTTACCATCATATACTATTTCCTTCTGCAAAACCAGAGGGGCATCATGTAAAAAAACAATGTCAACTTTATCAGTTTTCAGGATACCCGTAACATCAGCAATTAAGCTCATTTTTTCCTGCAACCCTGGATATGGTTGCTTAAATAAAAGAGCCAGGTCCCAGTCGCTATCCTCTCTGGCCTCACCGCGCGCCCGTGACCCAAACAGCCAGACCGCCACTACTTTATTTTTTTTCCACAATGGATGTAATAAAGCCAGTTCTTCCATCCTTCTCACCGCCTTTGCTACCATTATACCTGAAACAGGGGAAAAATGCCATTTTTTCAAACTTTCCATTGAATAATCATTCAAGCCCGTTCACCCAAATTTTCAAATTGTTTGTCAATTCTACTATATACCATTTATATGCTCATAACTTCCATTCAGGATTTATTTTTTATTATTACCGGAAATAGTACCGCTTTTTTTCTCTTTATGGCTTACAATTGATAACAGGAAATAACAAATTCAGGAGAGCTCTCCGGAAGGCAGGGGCCCGCCTTCCTCAAAACAGGAGGTGTGTGAAATGGCTAATTCATCCCGCGGCTGGGTTGTGACCCTGGCCGGGACGGGTATCAATCTGGCCCTGGGCGTGCTATATGCCTGGAGCGTCTTTGCCAAAGCTTTAACTGAACAGTGGAACTGGAGCAAAACCCAATCCTCTTTACCTTATACCCTGGCCATTCTGGTTTTTGCCCTGATGATGATTCCCGCCGGGCGCTGGCAGGATAAAGCCGGCCCCCGAATTGTAGCTACGGTCGGTGGCATCTTGACTGGTAGCGGCCTGATTCTGGCCAGCTTTTTCGATTCAGTAATGGGGATCACCATTTCTTTCGGCCTGTTAGCCGGGGCCGGCATAGGCCTAGGTTATGCCGCCGCCACCCCCGCTGCCGTCAAATGGTTTCCCCCGGAAAAGAAAGGCTTGATCACCGGGATTGTGGTCAGCGGTTTTGGCCTTGCTTCCGTCTATATCGCCCCATTGACCAACTACCTGTTAAAAGTATATGGAATCAATGATTCTTTCCGGATCCTGGGCATCGCCTTTCTGCTGGTCGCCACCCTGCTGGCCCAGCTGTTGACTAACCCGCCCGCTGATTACAAAGCTCCCGTGGCCAGCCCTGCGGGCAAACCCCAGAATACTGCTCCTGCTGTTAATGACTACAGCTGGCAGGAAATGCTGAAAACCCGGCAGTTCTATTTGCTCTGGCTCATGTTTGCCTGCGGCTCCCTTGCCGGGTTAATGATTATCGGCCATCTTTCCAAAATCGCCAAGGTTCAGCTCAATATCCAGTGGGGTTTTGCCCTGGTGGCTCTGCTGGCCATTTTCAATGCCGGAGGGCGAATAATTGCCGGGATCCTCTCTGATGTTATCGGCCGTACCCGCACCATGCTGCTGGTCTTCGTGCTGCAGGCAATTGTCATGAGCCTGTTCGCCAAACTGAACACTCTGTCCCTGCTGGCCGCCGGCGCTGCCCTGGTTGGCTTCAATTACGGGGCCTGTCTCTCCCTCTTCCCCTCTGCTACCGCTGACTATTTCGGCACCAGAAACCTGGGGCTGAACTACGGGATTGTTTTCACCGCCTGGGGAGTAGGCGGTATGGTGGGACCGTTACTGGCAGGCTGGGTAGCCGATACCACCGGCACTTATACTTATGCCTATTATATCGCTGCCCTGCTCTGCGTCCTGGCCGCCGGCCTGTCTCTGGTGACGCGGGCTCCCCGCTCTGTCGCCCTGTTAGGCCAGGAAGAAAAACATGTGGCTTAGTCTTACTGGAGGGGGCTTCTAGCCCCCTTTTCTGTTACAAAGTTAAAAGCCAGGAGACTCCTGGCTTTTTGCAGGACTAATTAAATTGATTAAGGTTCTTGTCCAGGCAGAAAAGCTACGGCTACTGCTACCTTCGCCGTTCGGGACTTCCACCCTATAGACAACGCCCATGCCGGGCGCACATCAAAAGCCCGGGATCTTCGATCCCGGGCCTGTTTTTATCCCAGATATTCCTTAACCAGCTGATTGACCAGTTTGCCATCGGCCCGGCCTTTAATTTTCGGCATCAGATATCCCATGACCTTGCCCATTTCCTTAGGCCCCTGGGCCCCGGTAGCTGCGATGGCTTCCTGGATCAGTTGCCGTAACTGGTTTTCATCCAGCTGTTCTGGCAGGTAAGGCAGCAGGACTGCCACCTCTGCTTCCAGCTGCTGGACGATATCCTCACGGCCAGCCTTGCGGTACTCCTCCATGGCATCCCGCCGCTGTTTGACTTCACGGGCAATGACTTCGATGATTTCCTCTTCCGTCAATTCCCGCTTTTTTTCAATTTCTGCGTTCTTGATAGCTGATTTGGCCATGCGAATGGTGGAGAGGCGGACTTTCCCGGCTTCCTTGGCTTTCATGGCCTCTTTCATATCAGCTGTCAACCGCTCTAACAGGGACATAAGGTAACCCCCTTAATTAGCGGAACTTACGCTTTCTGGCAGCTTCGGACTTCTTCTTCCGTTTAACACTGGGTTTTTCATAGTGTTCCCGTTTTCTCACTTCAGAAAGAACCCCGGCCCGCTGGCAGGATTTCTTGAACCGCCGCAGGGCGCTGTCCAGGGATTCGTTTTTACCCACGCGAACTTCAGACATCTGTTTCCCTCCCCTCCACTGGCACCCTAGCGCTAATTAAGCGCCTTGCCTATTATATCCTACAATACAAAGGGGTGTCAATAACCCCATTTAACCCGGCGGCCAGCCAAAGGGACGCCCGGCTAACAGGTGGTAGTGGAGGTGGAAAACAACCTGACCCGCATCCTTCAAATTATTGGTTACGAGTCGAAAACCCTTTTCCTCCAAACCCAGGTCCTTGGCAACCCGTCCGGCGACAAGCTGAAGGTGTCCCAACAGTGCTTCGTCAACTTCATCCGCAGCCAGCAAATGAGGGATGTGCTGCTTGGGAATAAGCAAAAGATGAATGGGTGCCACCGGGTTAATATCGTGGAAAACCAGCACTTTTTCATCTTCATATACTACTTTGGCCGGGATTTCCCTGTTGACGATCTTGCAAAAAATGCAGTCCTGCATAGTACACCTCCTTCCGCCGAATACTGGTTGCAACACTATATAATTCGCTATTTACTACAACAAATCCTGCTTATTGTCGCAAAAAATTTACAATCTTTCCCCAACCAGATAATCTCCACGCCATCCGATGAGGCGAACAGAAATTAGCTGTCCTCTTTCCTCTGGCCGGGCTGGTAACAAAACCCGTAAATAATTGGCGGTCAGGCCTTCCCAGAAACCATCTTTATATTCCTGTTCCACCAGCACTGCCTGGATTGTTTCAAGAAAACGCTGTCCATAATTGCGGGCCAGCTGTCGTCCCAGCTGGTTTAACTCTTTCACCCGCTTTTCCTTCACCGCTGCCGGAACCTGGTCTGTCCGTTCTGCAGCAGGAGTTCCCTGACGTGGTGAGTAAGGGAAAACATGCAAGCGGGCAAAACCCATCTGGCTGATAAAGTCTTTAGTTGCGGCAAAGTGTTCCCCTGATTCCCCGGGAAATCCCACAATCACATCGGTAGTTATAGCCGCCTGGGGCAAAAATTCCCGCACCACTCCCAGCAGGCGGGCATACTCATAGGTGCTGTAATGGCGGTTCATTTCCCTTAAGGTTACATCACAGCCGCTTTGCAGGGGGATATGTAGATGGGGACAAACCTGTGGATAATCTGCCATTATCTCTAACAAGGCCGGTGTCAGGTCAGTGGGCTCAATAGAGCCCAGGCGTAAACGGCGTATGCCTGTTTCCCGGCAGATTTTTTCCACCAGCCAGGCCAGGTCGCCCTCGCCGCCTTCCCGGCCATAAGCCCCGATACAGATACCGGTCAAAACCACTTCCTGATAACCCCGTTCCACCAGGGCCTGGATTTCCGCCAGCACCCGGACTGGCTCCCGGCTGCGCTGGGGTCCACGGGCATAGGGGATAATACAATAACTGCAGAAATTATTGCAGCCTTCCTGGATTTTGACAAAAGCCCGGGCCCGCCCCTCCTCTAGAACGGGAGCGATTTCCTCAAAAGCCGCTGCTTCCATGATATTCTCCACCCGGGCCAGAGGTTCCGTACCGGCGCGGGCTTCTTCCACCAGCTGCACCAGCTGCTGGCGGTCGCGGGTGCCCACTACCAGGTCTACACCCTCGATGGCCAGCACTTCCCCCGGAGCCGTTTGGGCATAACAGCCAGTCACCACCACCAGCCCACCCCGGCGGGCAGCCCGCCGGATCAACTGGCGGCTTTTGCGGTTGCTGAGATGGGTAACAGAACAGGTATTGATGATATAGACATCTGCCGGTTGTTCAAAATCCACTACCTGGTAGCCGGCCTGACGAAAGAGGGAGGCCATGGCTTCACTTTCATACTGATTGGTCTTGCAGCCCAGAGTAGCAAAAGCTACTGTTCGTTCAGCCATTAGGCTCACCTCCCAGGTCGCCCCAGAGATACTGGATCAGACTGATTGCAGTGATAGCCGCCGTTTCTGTGCGCAAAATCCGAGGCCCCAGGTTGATGCTGATGGCCCCCTTTTCCAGGGCCGCTGCTGCTTCCTCCGGGGTTATCCCTCCTTCAGGGCCAATGATGACAAAGACGCGGCGGGGGCCAGGAACCGGCAGAGTAGCAGCCAGCTGCCTTAACCCCCGGCTTTGCTCTTCTTCCCAGGGCAGAAGTAGCAGGTCCCCTGCCTGGATTTGCAGCCAGAGCTGTTCCCAGGTTGCAACTGGGTCCACTTCCGGCACCAGCCCACGGCGGCATTGTTTGGCCGCTTCCCGTACGATCTTGCGCCAGCGTTCCACCCGTTCTGCGGCTTTATTGCCTTCCAGCCTTACTACCGTCCTGGCCATAACCAGGGGGATAAAGCGCTTGACCCCCAGCTCTGTACCTTTCTGCAGTACCAGCTCCATTTTTTCCCCTTTGGGTAGCCCCTGAACCAGACAGATTTCCAGAGGGGATTCGGATAGGTCAGGCTGACGCTCCTGCCTGCGGGCAAGCACCCTATCTTTAGCAATTTCCACAATTTCCCCGGAATATACATAACCATCACCGCAGACGGCCTCCAGCAGCTCTCCCGGTTTGGCCCGCAGCACCCGGGCCAAATGGTAGGCATCGTCCCCGGTGATGGTAATATACTGTTCACCGATTTGCTCTGGTTGGACAAAAAAGCGGGTCATCTCCTATCTCCTTTCGGCCAGCATAGCTACCCAGCCGCTATCCCGCCAGGTTTCCACTATAGTCAGGCCACTGACCTCCAGGGCAGCCCTGACCTCCTGTTCCCTTTCCTCGATAATGCCGGAACAGAGGAACCGGCCACCAGGCAGCAGGTGTTCCTTTACTGCCGGTGTAACCATGATGATGATATCAGCGATAATGTTGGCGATAATCAAATCCGCGGGCTCGGCCACTGTATCCAGCAAATTGCCTTCTTCCACCCGGACAATATGGGTGACATCATTCTGGTCGGCATTTTCCCAGGCCACCTTGACCGCCGTTTCATCCAGATCGATGGCCAGGACATCTTCTGCCCCCAGTTTAGCGGCCACGATGGCCAGCACGCCAGAACCGGTGCCCACATCATAGACAACTCTGGGACCGGGGAAAAGTTTTTCCAGGGCCCGGATACACATGGCAGTAGTGGGATGGGTTCCAGTGCCAAAGGCCATCCCCGGATCCAGTTCTACCACGATCTCCCCATCCTGAGCCTGATAATCCTCCCAGGTGGGTTTGATCACTATCTTCTCTCCTATTTTTTCCGTTTTAAAATATTTTTTCCAGGAGGTCGCCCAGTCCTGGTCATCAACCAGGGAAAAGGCCAGTTCACAATAGAGTCCGGGCAAATGATAATGTTTCAGGTCATTGACCGCCCGCTTCACATCTTCCACCTGGGCGGCCAGCTTTGTTCCTTCGGGCAGGTAAGCCTTGACCACCACCAGATCGGGATCACCCGCCTCTTCCTCGGGAAATTCATAATAATCCCAGCGTTTCTCCTCAATGTATTGCCATTTCAACTGCGGGTCTTCGATGATTACTCCATTGGCTCCAGTCTCATGTAGAATATTGGCTACCGCTTCCACTCCATCCCGGTGGACAGTCACCTGAATTTCCTGCCACTTCATTTGCCCAACCTGGTTCAAAAAACTTGACTGTTTTTATTTTCAGCCAAGTTGGCCCCCAGACCAGGATTTCGCCTCCTTTCCGAATACTTGATTTGCCCCCGCGGGGCAGGGCGACAGGGGACCTCGGCCCGGGAGTTCCACCCGGACGGGAGTACTGCACCGGTTTATGCTGACCT
>NZ_BDLQ01000160.1:0-757 GCF_002049255.1 Carboxydocella sp. ULO1
GGGTGGGGCGGGGAGAATATCAGTCCTATTGTTTCCTGATTTCCGATACCCAATCGGCTGAAGGGCGGGCCCGCCTGCGCATCATGGAACAGACCAATGACGGTTTTGTGCTGGCGGAGGAGGATTTGAAACTGCGGGGCCCAGGGGAATTCTTCGGTACCCGTCAGTCAGGGCTGCCGGAACTGAAGGTGGCCGACCTGGTCAAGGATTTGCCCCTGCTGGAAGGAGCGCGCCAGCTGGCATTCCGGATTGTGGAAGAAGATCCGAAACTGGCCCGACCGGAACACCGGCTGCTGAAGGAGGAATTGAAAGCTACTTTTGCCGATGGTCTGGATTTGGCACAAATCGGGTAGTATTTTTAACGACGGGCTACTGGCCCGTTTTTTCTTTTGAGGGTCACTGCGTAATGTTTATGGGGTGACAAAAAAGGTGACAAAAAGGTGACAAACGGGGTGATACCATAATTAATCAAAATGGGATATATTCATATACAGAAGAGTGAGGGTAACAGGTATGTGTTTATGGGGGTGGTAGGAAGCTCTTACTTTTATCGCATTGTCATCCGATGGTGCTGACTATTTCGTTTAAAAAACTTTAATAGATTTATAAAAGTCTACCTGATGACAACTAAAGTATACTAAGTTAGGACAGTAGCGTTGCATTAATTTTATGAATGGTAGTCAACTATGTTTTGGTCATTACGCATTATGGTATATATGACATTTATGTAATTATATGTAATTAAGGACTCCAGTTC
>NZ_BDLQ01000161.1:0-221 GCF_002049255.1 Carboxydocella sp. ULO1
CGAGGCATCAATTAGATAAATACGTCCCAATGAATTACGGATTTTCTGGAAACCAACTTTCTCTCCAATTTGCCGCGTAAGATCTTGAAAGATTGCTTTAAAAATGCTTATTGGCAATGCGTTCAGCCTACGTGATATCTGAGAATGGCTTATAGAGTCAAGAGCAATGCATATACTTTGAAGATCGTTATTTAAGCTATTGCTAATATCCCGTAGACCTT
>NZ_BDLQ01000162.1:0-283 GCF_002049255.1 Carboxydocella sp. ULO1
AATTGATTGTATTTAACTGTTTTGCTACATTAAAGGTATGGAACTATTATCCATTGGAGAAGCAGCAAAGTCCGGCAGGGTTTCGGGGAGCTGATCAGGAATGCCAGAGAAACACGAGAAGAACAAATTTAGCATAACTGTGTGCGGGGAGTTTTTTCCGGAGATTTACCCGACTCACCGGTCTTCGAAGTGGAGCCGGGGCGAAGAAGACCCGCTGACTACGGAGATGCGTCTCTTCTGTGCCTGTATGCGGTGGGCCTTTAACCGGCTCCTGGAAGGTGCT
>NZ_BDLQ01000163.1:0-297 GCF_002049255.1 Carboxydocella sp. ULO1
GTATGCAGAACTTTCAACTCAATTTCCCCCAGGCGAAGGATATCCCCCTCTGCCAGGGTCCGGTCGGCTGGTTTGAGGGCCAGATTAAACCCCATCAGCAAGGATAGATTCCCGCGGCTGCTGGTCAGCATTTCCGCATCCAGGCTGTGGATTAGCACCTCGGCTCCTGTAGCTTCCCTTAACTGGTCATTGCCAGCCACATGGTCGTAATGCCCATGGGTATTAACGATATATTTCAGCTTCAACCCCTGTTTGTTCAGTTCCTGCAGAATCCGGGGGACATCCCCACCTGGATCC
>NZ_BDLQ01000164.1:0-308 GCF_002049255.1 Carboxydocella sp. ULO1
CGGTGCATTGCGCGGCGGCACTGGTTATAGGTCGTCGGGCAATGGGGTTCAGGGAACGGGTGACTGAAGAACTCAGGCAACTGGTATCGCAAATCAAGCAAAACCTGACCTGGAAGGATAATCCTGATAGACCTGGGGAAGGAAAAGGGATGACCCGTGGGGTCAGGGCCTGCTTGAGGCGGCTGGAGGAAAAGCTTTCTGTGCATAACGGGCTTGCCCAGAGTGAGCAGGAGGCGTATAACTCCGTCTGGCCTGACCTGAAGTTATTGGCCCTGTCCGTACGGTGACCCCGTTTAGCCGGTGTCGGA
>NZ_BDLQ01000165.1:0-221 GCF_002049255.1 Carboxydocella sp. ULO1
AATACAAAATGCCTTGGTGAATACTTTGCGGAAGGTTATAGAATATTCGCCTTACATCCCGAATTGCTTAAGAAAAAGGATAGGAAATTATTTGATTTTATAAAAAGGTTGGGGGAAAATGAATGACGCCATCAAGGAAAGACTTATGAAAACAAAAAGCACAGAAGAATTTTGGCAGATTGTAAAAGAAGAATACCCGGGAGATAAATTAACGATACGTT
>NZ_BDLQ01000166.1:0-15945 GCF_002049255.1 Carboxydocella sp. ULO1
AAATTTAGTTACTCGTGAAACTGACGAGTCCGTTTTACGGTGTAGAACATCCTGTTCAGTTTTCAAGGATCTGTTCTTTTCGGTTGATTATAGGCTTCGCATTACTGCGTTATCTGCTCGCCTCTAATCAACCTCAGTATTGTTGCTTTCCTGTTCGAACTTCGTACCTCGAACTTCGAACCTCGTATCAGCGACGTTTGTTATGATATCACATCGGCAGTTATTCTGTCAACTACCATTTTTAATTTTTTTCGCTCGCGGCAGTACTGTCTGCCGGGCGCTTGCTTATATTAACACATCTTAAATTCATCTGTCAACCCCTTTTTATTTGTTTTTATTTTTACCGTGAAATAATATTTTAGATTATTTGGTTTTATGTATTTCTGATCTTCTTCTTTGTTATCCTTTTGACCCTTCTTTACCCTGAGTTGACACTAAAACTTTAGCTATTTCCTCTAACTTAAGTTTCATCTCCTTTTTTAAAAAAAGAATAAGCATTAATTCTATATTTGCTTATAGAATTAATGCTTTACTGTAAAATTTTTACTTATTCTTCCTCTTCTTTTACTTTAGCAATCGAAGCCAGTTTTTGCTGTTCCCCAATTTTCATCAACCTGACTCCGGTTGTAGCCCGACCGGCGCGTTTGATCTCATCCACTTTGGTGCGGATCATTATCCCGTCGGTGCTGATGGCCATAATTTCTTCACCCGGTTTGACTACCATCAACCCTACTATCGGTCCTGATTTATCGGTTATATTAGCGGTTTTAATACCTTTTCCACCCCGGGATTGTACACGATATTCTGTCAACGGCGTACGCTTGGCAAAACCGTTTTCCGTTACAGTCAACAGCTCGCCGGTATCTTCTACCACATCCAGGGCCACCACAGCATCATCTTTACTCAGGGTGATACCTCTCACCCCTTTGGCTGTTCGGCCCATAGGTCTTACCTCCTCTTCCGAGAAGCGAATGGCCATTCCCAGCCGGGAACCCAGCACGATTTCCGATTTGCCATTGGTTAGCAGAGCCCCAATCAGTTCATCATTTTCTTCTATAGTTAAGGCAACTATCCCATCTTTGCGCCCATGTTTATATTCACTTAAATGAGTTTTCTTTATAATTCCTTTTTTGGTAGCTGTCAGTAAGTAGCAGTCTTCATCAAAACTGCGGCAAGGGATAACGGCCTTGATCATTTCCTCGGGTCCGATATTGATTAAATTGATCAAAGCCGTTCCTTTAGCAGTTCTGCCTGCTTCCGGAACTTCGTGTACCTTGAGTCTATAAATTTTCCCGGCATTGGTCAGGAAGAGCAGATAATGATGGGTATTGGCGATAAATAGATGCTCCACAAAATCCTCTTCCTTGGTACCCATAGCGGTAATACCGCGACCGCCCCGTTTCTGACTCTTGTAGATATCAGCCGGCTGCCGTTTGATATAACCATGATGGGTAATTGTGATTACTACATCTTCTTCTTCGATTAGATCTTCAATATCTATCCTGTTATCCTCATTGGTGATAATTGTCCTTCTTTCATCCCCGTATTTCTCTTTAATTACAGTCAGCTCATCCTTGATGATCTCCAGGACCTTTCTTTCATCTGCCAGAACGCTTTTGTAATAAGCTATTTTTTCCAGTAAATCCTTGTATTCATTTTCCAGCTTTTCTCGTTCCAAACCGGTTAGGCGCTGCAGCCGCATATCCAGAATGGCCTGGGCCTGTTTTTCCGACAAAGCGAACTTCTCCATCAAAGCAGTGCGGGCAATTTCCGTTGTCTGGGAAGAACGAATGGTTTTAATTACCGCATCCAGGTTATTGAGAGCAATCCGCAGGCCTTCCACAATATGGGCACGAGCCTCTGCTTTGGCCAGGTCATATCTGGTCCGACGTACGATTACATCTTTTTGGTGTTCCAGGTAGTAGTGCAGGACCTGAGGTAGATTCAGCACTTTCGGCTCACCGTTGACCAGAGCCAGCATGATGATCCCGAAAGTCTCCTGCAGGGATGTATGTTTGTAAAGCTGGTTAAGGATTACATTGGGGTTGACATCCCGGCGCAGCTCGATAATTATGCGCATCCCGGTACGGTCGGATTCGTCCCTGAGGTCAGTAATGCCATCGATTTTCTTCTCTTTTACCAGGTCAGCGATTTTTTCAATTAACTTGGCTTTATTGACCTGGAAAGGAATTTCATAGACCACAATCCGCATTTTGCCGTTATTCATTTTTTCGATTCTGGCCTGGGCGCGGATAGTGATAACTCCTCTACCGGTACGGTAGGCTTCCTCAATTCCCCTGGTTCCGAGAATTTTGGCTCCGGTTGGGAAGTCAGGGCCTTTGATGACTTTCATCAATTCCCTGTAATCGGCATTGGGGTTATCGATTAACATAATTACCCCATCGATAACCTCCCGCAGGTTATGGGGTGGGATTTTGGTAGCCATGCCGACTGCGATACCTTCCGAACCATTGACCAGCAGGTTGGGGATTTTGGATGGTAATACTGTCGGCTCTTTTAGCGTATCATCATAGTTAGGGACAAAATCCACCGTTTCCTTTTCAATATCAGCCAGCATTTCCAGGGCGATTTTGGACAGCCTGGCTTCTGTGTAACGCATGGCTGCAGCGGAATCGCCATCAATAGAACCGAAGTTGCCATGGCCGTCTACCAGAGGGTAGCGGGAGTTGAAATCCTGGGCCATCCGTACCATAGCATCATAGACTGCACTATCACCATGAGGGTGATAACGCCCCAGTACGTCCCCGACCAAACGGGCTGACTTTTTGTAGGGTTTGTCCGGGGTCATGTTCAGCTCATACATAGCGTAAAGAATACGCCGATGTACTGGTTTCAGACCATCCCGGACATCCGGAAGAGCCCGACCGACGATAACGCTCATGGCATAATCAATATAAGATTTGCGCATCTCGTCTTCTATGTTGATGGGCAGAATTTTTCCTGCCACTTCACTCATTCCACTTCCATCCCTTCTCTATTTACTTTAGATATCCAGGTTGCGCACTTCTTTAGCATGTTTTTGAATAAATTCCCGTCTGGGCTCCACTTTGTCCCCCATCAGGATGGTGAAAATTTCATCAGCGGCAGCCGCATCTTCCATGGTAACCTGCAGAATGGTGCGGTTTTCCGGATCCATAGTGGTTTCCCACAGCTGTTCGGGATTCATTTCACCCAGACCCTTATAGCGCTGAATGGTAATGCCATCCCGGCCAATTTGACCGAGTAGCCGCTCCAGCTCCTGATCGGAATAGGTGTAATAATGCTCTTTTCCTTTTTTAACTAAATATAAGGGTGGCTGGGCTATATAAACATAACCGGCATCAATCAGAGGACGCATGTAACGGTAGAAGAAAGTCAATAACAAAGTGCGAATATGGGAACCGTCCACATCAGCGTCAGTCATGATAATAATTCGGTGATAACGGGCTTTGCTGAGATCAAATTCATCACTGATACCGCAACCCAGGGCAGTGATAATGGCCCGGATTTCCTCATTGGCGAAGATTTTATCCAGACGGGCTTTTTCCACGTTTATAATTTTTCCCCGCAGAGGTAATATAGCCTGGAAGCGCCGGTCCCGACCCTGTTTGGCTGAACCGCCCGCTGAATCCCCTTCTACCAGGTATAATTCACATTCGGCCGGGTCCTTGGAAGAACAGTCGGCCAGTTTGCCAGGCAGGGAAGTGGTTTCCAGAGCATTTTTGCGCCTGGTCAATTCGCGGGCCTTTCTGGCCGCTTCCCGGGCCCGGGCTGCATTTACTGCCTTCTCAATAATCTTTCTGGCGATAGCCGGGTTTTCTTCCAGGAAGGTACCCATCCCTTCGGTTACTACCGCATCTACAATCCCTCTTACTTCCGTATTGCCCAGTTTGGTTTTGGTCTGACCCTCAAACTGGGGTTCCTCTACTTTAACACTGATTACGGCTGTTAGCCCTTCCCGGACATCTTCCCCGGTTAAATTGCCTTCGTTTTCCTTCAGAAGGTTGTGTTTACGGGCATAGTCATTAATAATCCTGGTTAAAGCGGTTTTAAAACCGGCTTCATGGGTACCCCCTTCCGGGGTATTAATATTATTGGCAAAAGAAAAAATCCCTTCGGTGTAACCACTGTTATACTGCAAAGCAACCTCTACCTGTACCCGATCCTTGTTGGCAGCAAAATAGATAACCTGGTCATGCAGAGGGTCCTTGTTTTTGTTCAGGTAAACTACAAAGTCTCTGATCCCGCCTTCATGCTGGTAGACTTCCTCTGCCCCGGTGCGCTCATCCTTCAGGGTAATTTTAACCCCTTGATTGAGAAAGGAAAGCTCCCGCAAACGCTGGGCCAGAGTTTCGTAGTTAAATTCCAGTTCCTCAAAAATCAGGTGGTCAGGCTTGAAGCTAATCTGGGTACCGGTATCCTGACATTCCCCTACAACCAGCAAGTCAGTTACAGGTATACCCCGTTCATACCTTTGTTCATGGATTTTCCCATCCCGTTTAACCCTGGCTATCAGCCATTCGGAAAGGGCGTTTACTACAGAAACACCCACACCATGCAAGCCACCGGAAACTTTATAACCACCGCCACCGAATTTGCCACCGGCATGCAGAACCGTCAGTACTACTTCCACTGCCGGTCTACCGGTTTGCGGATGTATATCTACCGGAATACCCCTGCCGTTATCGGTGACAGTTACACTATTGTCTTTGTGAATCACAACCTCCACATTATCACAAAAACCGGCCAGTGCTTCATCAATACTGTTATCTACTACTTCGTAAACCAGGTGGTGCAATCCCTTCGGTCCAGTAGAGCCAATATACATTCCCGGTCTCTTTCTCACCGGCTCCAGACCTTCTAGCACCTGAATTTGACTAGCAGAATAGGTGTTGCTAGCATTTTGCATCTGGTAATACCTCCAACATTTATTAATACCTCCAAAAAATTATTATAACACAAAAACAGTCCCGGGTCATCCAGGACTGTAGCCAGACCGTTTTCTCAAGGTAGCTGAGGAAATCGGCGACAGGTAAATTTTTTTGTTGGTTATGATAAAGCTTTTAATTTTATTTTCCTCCCCTACCAGTTCAATAAATCCTTCTTCTTCAGCAACCTGCAAAAATTCCTGATTGATTTCCGAAAGCTTTTTCTCATCCTTGTGTAAGTCAATAATAGCAATGACCTCTTTCAACGGAATGACTACATCATTGCCCAGGTGCAGAAACATGCATATTACCCCCTTCGATCCTCCAGGAACCCCCTTGTTTTAACAGAGCTGGTGGCAAATCCTTAATGGAAGTAGTAGTAATAATGGTCTGAATCCGTCCGGAAATAGTTTCAACCAGAATTGCTCGCCGTTCCCGATCCAGTTCCGAAAAGACATCATCCAGTAACAATAAAGGGTATTCCCCTATCTCTCCCTTGATATACTCCAGCTCAGCCAGCTTGAGAGCTAAAGCAGAGGTGCGTTGCTGGCCCTGGGAGCCAAAATGCCGCACCGAAAAGCCATTGATTTTGATTTCCAGGTCATCCCGATGGGGTCCGATCAGAGACTGTCCCCGGCGTTTTTCATCTTCCCTTTTGCTTATTAGCCCCTGCCAGAGGGCCTGTTTTATTTCCTTCTGGCTCATTCCTGATAATTCTATAGTTGTAATATATTTTATTTCCAATTCTTCTCGGCCCTGACTTAACCGGCGCTGGACCAACCGGGCTAACGGGTTTAATTTTTTAATAGCCTCCAGACGTAAATAGATGATTACCGACCCCATCTCCGCCAGCTGTTGATTGATTACCTCCAGCAGATCCTGGTCAAAGTAGTGCCCTTTTTTGGCTTCTTTAAGTAAATAATTTTTTTGTTTTAATAAATTGACATATTTTTGTAAGGTTAATAGATAAAGGCGATTGGTCTGGGCCAGCTCTGCATCCAGAAAACGGCGGCGTTCCGCTGGTTGTCCTTTAACCAGGGCCAGATGTTCAGGAGCGAACAGCACCACATTGTAATTGCCAATAAAATCACTGGCTTTTTTCTTCACCAGGCCATTGACTTTATAGAGCTTTCTTTTTTGTCCATAAGCCAGTTCAACCAGGAAGGGCCCGCTCTTTTTCTCTCCCTCTACCGCAATCCGGAACCAGGGTTTTTGCCACTGCAAAAGTTCTTGATCATTGCCGCGATAGGAACGGCTAAATGCCCCTACGTAAACAGCTTCCAGTAAATTGGTTTTACCCTGGCCGTTTAGTCCGAAGAGAAAATTCAATTGCGGATGAGGTTCCCATTCCAGCTGCTGATAGTTTCTGAAATTGGTCAATTGAACTTTCCTGATTTGCACCAGCTCACCTCAAATCTACTGCCGCAATGGCAAAAGCAGATACAAATAATTCTCATTTTCCAGCGGGCGAATAATGCCCGGGCTGATGGAGCCTGTTAAATCCATGGTTAATTCTTCACTATCCAAATTGCGCAAAACATCGATGAGATATTTGGTATTAAAAGTGATCTGGGTTTCTTCTCCTTCTAGGTATATGGGAATTTCCTCTTTCAAAGTTCCCACCGAACTGCTGGCAGAATTAACTTCCAGCTGGTACTGTTTAACAATCAATTTAATAGTACTGGTTCCATCCTGGGCCAGCAGGGTTGCCCGTTCGGCTGTTTCCAGCAATTCTCTGGTTTTAACACGAAGTCTTGATTTCCATTGGCTGGGAATTACCTGTTTATAAGCCGGGAATTGTCCTTCTATCAAGCGAGAAAACATAATAATGTTGGGCAATTGAATGGCCAGCTGATTCTGGCTGAAGGACAGTTTTACCTCTTCCTCTTCAGGTAACAGACGCAATAATTCATTCATGGTTTTACCGGGAACAATTGCAGAAAACTCTTCCACATTGCCCTGGGACCATTTACCTTTCCGCATCGCTAAACGATGGGTATCAGTAGCTACCAGGGTCAAATTGTCCTGGTAACAATCAAAAAGGATGCCCTGAAAAACCGGGCGGTTATTTTCTACTCCAACAGCGAATATAACCTGTTTTAACATCTGTCTCAGTAATTCTGAGCGAATGGAAAAGACTTTATCGGCTTCAATCTGTGGTATCAAAGGATAGGCTTGCGGATCATAGCCATTGAGCTTGAGCTGGGAATTGCCATACATCACTGTCAGCTGATGGCTCAGTTCATCTACCTTGATTTCAATTTTGGTATCAGGCAGTTTCCTGACCATTTCGGTAAAGTATTTGGCCGGTACCACTACTGCCCCGGAGGTAATAGTTGTGATATTGATAGTAGCTTGAATGGCGATTTCCAGATCAGTAGCAGAAAAAATCAATTTATCATCCACTGTTTCCAGTTTAATACCAGATAAAATTGGCATGGTGGTCTTTGAGGCCACTGCCCGCTGGACTGCAGATACCCCCTGCAGTAATGCTTCACGGCTTGTATAAATATGCATACTGTTGTTGTCCTCCCCATATCATTGTTATCTAATAAAATAAGGAGTAATAGTAGTAGGTGGCGTGAATATGTGGATAAGTCCGTTAGTCCTTGATTTTACCGAAAAAAGTTATGCTGTATGGGCTGTGGATAACCTGTAAACTAATTCTGCAAACGACTGATTAATTCCTGCACAATCCCTTTAACTTCTGCATCTGTGTTGATATCATTGGCGATTTTTTCACAGGCATGCAAAACAGTAGTATGGTCTCGACCGCCAAACTCTTCCCCGATTTTGGGTAAGGAAGCATCGGTAAGTTCCCGGCTTAAATACATAGCGATTTGCCGGGGATAAGCAACGGTTCTGGTTCTTTTTTTGGCTTTAAATTCTTCTACTTTTAAATTAAAGTAATCAGCAACTATTTGTTGAATAAGTTCTATTGAAATCTGGCGCGGCCTGCTCTCTGGCAGCAAATCTTTCAGGGCCTCAGAAGCCAGCTCAATGGTAATTTCACCGCTTTTCATGGTAGCATAGGCGATTACCCGGTTTAAAGCTCCTTCCAGCTCGCGGATGTTGGACTGGATTTTGGTGGCGATAAATTGCATCACTTCATCGGAGACATTCAGGTTTTCCATTTGGGCTTTCTTGCGTAAAATAGCGATTCTGGTTTCCAGATCCGGGGGCTGGATATCGGTAATCAGGCCCCATTCAAACCGGGAGCGCAATCTATCTTCCAGAGTGGGAATTTCCTTGGGGGGCCGGTCACTGGAGATAATAATCTGTTTATTGGCACCATGCAGGGCATTGAAAGTATGGAAGAATTCCTCCTGGGTTCGCTCTTTCCCGGCCAGGAACTGAATATCGTCAATTAAAAGAATATCGATACTGCGGTAGCGGTTACGGAATTCTTCCGTATTATCATCTTTAATGGCATTGATCAGTTCATTGGTAAATTTCTCGGAAGATACATACATGACCATGGTGCCCGGATTATGTTCCAGAATATAATGGCCGATGGCATGCATTAGGTGGGTTTTGCCCAGTCCTACTCCCCCGTAAATAAATAAAGGGTTATAAGCTTTGGCCGGAGCTTCAGCTACCGCCAAAGCAGCGGCATGGGCAAAGCGGTTACTGTTGCCGACCACAAAAGTATCAAAAGTATATTTGGGGTTTAACTGGGGAATTTGTAGCTCATCGGGCAGTTTTTTGACAGGGCTTTCGGGTTCTTCGATATTTTCGGTCCGCTCATTTACGACCACAAAACGGACCTGAACGGGATAGCCCAGCAAAAAACTGATGGTTTCATTAATTAAATCGGAATAGCGGCTTTCCAGCCAGTCGCGGGCAAAGACATTGGGAACACCAATTAAAGCTATATTATTGCGGAGATCGATGGGAGTAGTAGATTTTAACCAGGTTTCAAAGGAAGGTTTGGATACTTCTTTAGCGATAATTGCTAGTACTTCGTTCCACAGTTGTGGAAAATCGTGAGCCATTTAAATACCTCCCCGGGAATTTATCCACAATAAATATCAACAAAATTATACACATATCCACAAAGTTATCCACAGAATGTGCATAAACAATAATAGCAGATTTTGCGCAGCCTGACAATCAATTTTCCACAATATTAACAGCCTGTGCAAAAGCTTGTCCACTAATTATCCACAAGTTACTAACAGAGTTATTAAATCCTTGACTTCACCGGATGATTTGATTATAATTCTTGTGGGATTGTGTCTTTTTCAGCATTTCGGCAAGGAGGTGTGTGCTGTGAAACGGACTTATCAACCCAAAAAGCGCTATGTGAAAAAAGTGCACGGGTTTTTGAAAAGAATGTCCACCAAAGCCGGGCGGAATGTCTTGAAACGGCGTCGCATGAAGGGCAGAAAAAGATTAACTCCGTAGTTTAAGGCCGCTTAGGTGGCCTTTTCAATCTATTTAGGCAGAATTTTTTGTCGGCAGATGGCAAATAATAGCACCGGGAGGCCGCTGAAAGATGTCTAAACAGCTGGTGAAAATTAAAAAAAACCGGGAAATCCGGGAAGTATATAGTAAAGGCAAGTCATTTGCTAACCGGCAGCTGGTGCTTTATGTGGCAGGACCAAATCAATCAGGCCGTACCCGGTTTGCTTTCGTAGTCAGTAAAAAACTAGGGAAAGCTCATGTGAGAAATAAAGTGCGCAGACGTTTGCGGGAAATATGCCGATTGGATGCGAAAAATATTGCGGAAGGATATGATCTGGTAATAATCGCCCGACAGGGGGCGCTGGAGGCTGATTACTGGAAATTACGCAATGCGGTCCGTCATTTGCTGAAAAGAGCAGGGTTGATGTCATGAAGAAATTTGCAGTGAAGATAATCATCTGGCTAATTCGATTTTATCAGAAATATCTATCTCCCCTCAAGGGTCCTACTTGCCGTTTTTATCCTTCCTGTTCACAATATAGCATCGAAGCTCTTGCAAAGTACGGATTATGGCGTGGGGGACTGATGGCCGCCAAACGCATTCTTTCATGTCATCCATGGCATCCGGGAGGCTATGACCCGGTAGAATAGCCAGGGGGTTAGGAGGGAAAAAATTTGCAATTTCTAACTAATTTCATGAATTCATTGCTGAACTGGTTTTATCAATTGACAGTTCAAATCGGTTGGCCCAGTTATGGACTGGCAATAATTATTTTTACCATATTAATTAAAGTATTACTTTATCCTCTCACTTTAAAACAAATGAAATCCATTAAAATGACCCAGCTGTTACAGCCTAAGGTTAAAGAAATTCAGGAAAAATACAAAAATGACCCCCAGAAAGCTCAAATTGCCATAATGGAATTATACAAGGAACACGGTGCCAATCCTCTGGCTGGCTGTTTACCGATTTTGATTCAAATGCCAATTTTTATTGCCCTGTACAATGCCTTGCGGAATTTTAAATATCTCAATGCAGCTCATGCTAATTTTCTCTGGGTGCACCTCAGCAGCAAAGACCCCTATTATATACTGCCCATCATTGCAGCAGCGGCCACTTTTGTCCAGCAAAAAATGAGTATGGCGATGAATACATCCACTGATCCGGCCCAGGAAAGCATGCAGAAGACCATGCTCTATGTCATGCCCTTGATGTTTGGCTGGTTCGCCAGTCAGGTACCTTCAGGGCTGGCGTTATATTGGGTAGTGTTTAACCTGGTGGGAATTGTTCAGCAGTATTTTATCAATCGGCAGACTGTGGTATTAAAGGAGGACTCCGTCGGTGAGGAAAGAGTGCGTCAAAAGCGGAAAAACCGTTGAGGAAGCTATTGCCACCTGTCTGGCTGAATTAAAGGTGGATCGCTCTCAGGTACAGGTGGAAGTATTGCAGGAACCCAGTAAAGGATTTATGGGGCTGTTCAGTAAACCGGCACAGGTAAAAGTAATTTATATTGAAACACCGGTTAACCGGGCGGTCAGCTTCCTGAAGAGCGTTTGTCAGAAATTAGGCTTAAACGTGGAGATTGAGGCTGATGTACAGGGGGAATATGTAACTCTCAATATTACTGGTGAAGATAAAGAAGCCCTGGGTGTATTGATCGGCAGAAGAGGGGATACTCTGGATGCTTTACAATATCTGGTTAACCTGGTGGCCAATAAACAGGCTGATGATCGGCAGAAATTTGTTCTGGATGTAGAAGGTTATCGCAAACGCAGGGAACAGACTTTACAGCGTTTAGCCCTTAAAATGGCGGAAAAAGTCAAGAGATATGGTAAAGAAATCGCTTTAGAACCGATGAGTCCCCAGGAACGGCGTATAATACATACCACACTGCAAAATCATAAATATGTCTATACCACCAGTGAAGGGGAAGAGCCTTACCGTAAAATTGTAATATTTCCTAAAAAATAGTATTTTAAACCCAGTAATTCAAATTACTGGGTTTTTAACTAACCTGGAGGGATAATTTTGGTCAATTTGGAAGATACCATTGCGGCAATAGCTACTGCCCCAGGAGAAGGTGGCATTGGTATTATTCGAGTTAGTGGAGGAGAAGCAAAAAAAATTGTGGATAACTTATTTGTTTCACCGAAGGGGAAAAAAGTTATCCACATGGTTCCTTATCAAATGCTGTACGGTTATATTGTGGATAAAACCGATGGGGCGATGGTAGATGAAGTTTTGGTTGCTTTCATGCAGCGTCCTCATAGCTTTACTGGCGAAGATGTAGTGGAAATCCACAGCCATGGTGGCATGGTAGTTTTGCAGAAAATCCTGGGCCTAGTTTTGAAGGAAGGGGCTCGTCTTGCTGAACCAGGGGAATTCACCAAAAGGGCCTTTATTAATGGCAGAATTGATTTATCCCAGGCGGAAGCAGTAATTGATTTAATCAGAGCGCAGACCGATGCTGCTGCCAAAGTGGCGGCCAATCAGCTGCAGGGGAAGTTAAAGCAACACATTATGGAAATCCGGCAGCAATTATTGCAAGTACTGGCCTATCTGGAAGCGGAAATTGATTTCCCTGATGAGGATATTGAACATTTAACCGGGGTCCAGCTAGCAAATAGATTAACACAGATTAGAGAGAGATTAAATGATTTGCTGGCCAGAAGCCGCCAGGGCAAAATTTTACGGGAAGGAATCCGGGTGGTAATAGCCGGAAAACCAAATGTAGGTAAATCCAGTTTATTAAATGCCCTGTTAAGAGACCGCAGGGCCATTGTAACCGATATCCCTGGTACCACCAGAGATGTGATTGAGGAAGTGTTGAACCTGGGCGGAGTGCCGGTGCGGCTGGTGGATACTGCCGGGATCAGAGAGACTAAAGACCTGGTAGAGCAACTGGGAGTGGAAAAAAGCAAGGAGTGGCTGGAAAAAGCAGATGTTGTTTTATTTGTAATCAACAGCGCTACCGGTTTTAACATTGAAGATGCGGAAATTGCCCGTCTATTATCTTCCCGGCATCAGGTTTTATTGATTATTAATAAGCAAGACTTGAAACCGGAATATAAAGGGGAGGACTTGCCCGAGGAATTGCAGCACTGGCCCCGGGTTTATACCAGTCTTTTGCAGGAAGAGGATACCCGTAAAGTGGAACAGGCTCTGCTGGATTTAATCTGGCAGGGAAAAGTGGTACCCAGCCAGGAACTTTTCCTCAGTAATCAGCGCCATATTTCCGCCCTGGAAAAAGCAGCCGGCCAGCTGGAATCGGCTCTAGCAGCTTATCAAGCCGGGATGCCGGCAGACTATTTGTCCATCGATATCAGAGGTGCCTGGGAAACCCTGGGGGAAATTAGCGGAGAAACTGTAGGGGAAGATTTGCTGGATTTGATTTTCTCCCAGTTTTGTATCGGCAAATAGGGATGGTGAAAGTATGTATCGAGCAG
The DNA here is from genome assembly GCF_002049255.1 of Carboxydocella sp. ULO1. Taxonomy (NCBI): domain Bacteria; kingdom Bacillati; phylum Bacillota; class Clostridia; order Eubacteriales; family Clostridiales Family XVI. Incertae Sedis; genus Carboxydocella; species Carboxydocella sp. ULO1. The sequence continues at coordinate 12,783 of NZ_BDLQ01000166.1, forward strand.
GGGAATATGATGTAATTGTGGTTGGAGCCGGTCATGCCGGCTGTGAGGCAGCCCTGGCTGCCGCCCGCATGGGTTGTAAAACTTTGATCATTACCTTGAATCTGGATAATGTGGCTTTAATGCCTTGTAACCCTGCCGTCGGAGGACCGGCCAAAAGCCATCTGGTCAAGGAAATCGATGCTCTTGGAGGCCAAATGGGGCTGGTAACTGACTTGACAGCTATTCAGATGCGTATGCTCAATACCGGTAAAGGACCAGCCGTTTATGCTTTACGGGCTCAAGTAGATAAGAAACAATATCAGAAATCTATGTTACAGGTACTGGAAAACCAGCCGGGGCTGGATATCAAGCAGGCTCTGGTAGAAGAAATACTGGTGGAAGGCGAAAGAGTTAAGGGGATCAAAACTGTGACCGGGGCCTTTTTTGCTGCCCGGGCGGTGGTTTTGACTACCGGTACTTATTTGCGGGGGAGAATTATCATCGGCGATACGGTTTATGAAGGGGGGCCCAATAGTCAGCTGGCTGCTTACAGTTTAACCGATTCCCTGCGCAATTTGGGGATAGAACTGGGCCGTTTCAAAACCGGTACACCTCCGCGCATACACCGGCGGACGGTGGATTTCAGCAAAATGATAGAACAGCCAGGGGATGAGCGGCTCTGGAATTTTTCCTTTATTTCGCCGGTAACGGAAAGGGAACAATTGAGTTGCTGGTTGACCTATACTTCAGAAAAAACCCATGAAGTGATTCGCAACAATTTGCATCGCTCTCCCTTATATAGTGGCATTATTGAAGGAGTGGGTCCCAGATATTGTCCCTCAATTGAAGATAAAGTGGTGCGTTTTGCTGACAAACCTGCCCATCAGATTTTTATCGAACCAGAAGGCAGAAATACAGAAGAAATGTATGTCCAGGGCTTTTCCACCAGTTTGCCGGAAGATGTGCAGATCGAAATGCTGCATACTATCCCAGGTCTGGAACGGGCTGAAATTATGCGTCCCGGATATGCCATTGAATATGATTATGTCGTACCAACTCAGCTTAGCCCGGCTCTGGAGGTTAAACATATCCGGGGGCTCTTCTGTGGCGGGCAGATTAATGGTACCTCCGGTTATGAAGAGGCAGCGGCCCAGGGACTCATGGCCGGGATCAATGCGGCTCTCTCCGTCAAGGGGCAGGAACCTTTGATTTTAAAACGTTCTGAGGCCTATATCGGTGTCTTGATCGATGACCTGGTAACAAAAGGGACCAATGAACCTTATCGCATGTTAACTTCCCGGGCTGAATACCGGTTATTATTGCGCCAGGATAATGCTGACCTGAGATTAACAGAAACAGGCCGAAAAATCGGTCTGGTGGACGATTACCGCTGGCAGCGTTTTTGTGAAAAGCGGGAACAGGTGGAAAAAGTTAAATCAGAATTAGAGAATATGATAATTACTCCTAAAGAAGAGATTCAGGAAAAACTGGCTGCTTTAAACAGCGCTCCTTTGCGTTCTGGTTTAAGTCTGGCTGAGCTTTTGAAAAGGCCGGAAATCATTTTTGCTAATTTAGGGCTTTTTGGTTATGAAGTAGAAGGGGTTCCGGTTGAAGTAGCAGAACAGGTGGAAATTCAAATCAAGTACCAGGGTTATATTGAAAAACAAATGGAGCAGGTGGAGAGGTTTAATAAACTGGAAAATAAAATATTGCCCGATGATATCGATTACGAAGCAATTCGGGGCCTTTCCGCTGAAGCCCGTCAGAAGTTGAGCAAAATCAGACCTCGTTCTGTAGGTCAGGCTGCTCGTATTTCCGGGGTGTCACCGGCCGATATTTCAATCTTACTGGTTCATCTGGAACAGAGAAAAAGGGTGTTGAATAATTGATGAAAGAAATATTATTAAACTGGTTTTCTCCCGCTGTGACGGAACAACTGGCCAGATATGCCCAATTGCTGGTAGAGTGGAATGAAAAAATCAATTTAACTGCTATCACTGAAGAGAAAGAGATAGCTGTTAAACACTTTTATGATTGCATTTATCCTGCCCGGTTTTTAGATTTAACTCCGGGGTTGAAAGTAATCGATGTTGGCACTGGAGCAGGGTTTCCGGGGCTGGCCCTTAAAATTGCCTATCCGGAATTACAGGTAACCCTGCTGGATTCTTTGCAGAAAAGGACTATTTTTCTGCAGACAGTGATTGATGAGCTGGGGTTAAAGGGGATTGAGGTAATCCATGGCCGGGCGGAGGAAGTGGCCAGGCAAAAGGGCCAGCGGGAAAAATATGATTTGGCGGTATCGAGAGCAGTAGCTGCTTTACCAGTGTTGTTGGAATATACGGCTCCTTTTGTTAAGGTAGGTGGCAGGATTGCGGCCTGGAAGGGACCTAACTTGCTGGAAGAGAAAGAGAGTGCTCATAAGGCCCTGGTGGTTTTGGGTGCAGACTGGTTAACTCAATATGATTATGAATTACCCTTTGCTATGGGGAAAAGGGCACTGGGAGTAATGCAGAAAATCAGCTCTACCCCTGGCACCTATCCACGTAAGGCAGGTACTCCTGAAAAGCGACCCATCCAGTAGCATAATCGTATTGAGGAAGGCTCTTTGCATGCTTGTTAGCAAAGAGCCTTAATTTTTAAAGCCGCCCAAAATATTGAAAGAAGGAATTATTGTTACCTAACAATTTATAAGGACCAAATAGTTTTAAATCTATCACTTTCATTTTTTCCCTCCACCGTTTATATTCTAGTTATAGGATACCATACAATCGACTAATACGAAGAATATATATTATTTTTTAACCCTTTGATCTGCAGGAAGTATGATTTTTACGTTGAATTTAAGGGAGTGGAGGTATGCAGCAGCTTCAGAAAACTAGACTATAATTGATTGTATTTAAAAACTGAGTCAGAAGCGGTTGCTCTTTATGCCCGGGTATCAGCAAAGTCCGGCAGGGTTTCGGGGAGCTGATCAGGAATGCCAGAGAAACACGAGAAGAACAAATTTAGCATAACTGTGTGCGGGGAGTTTTTTCCGGAGATTTACCCGACTCACCGGTCTTCGAAGTGGAGCAGGGGCGAAGAAGACCCGCTGACTACGGAGATGCGTCTCTTCTGTGCCTGTATGCGGTGGGCCTTTAACCGGCTCCTGGAAGGTGCTTCCCGCCATGAAATCAAGAAGTCA
>NZ_BDLQ01000166.1:15955-16580 GCF_002049255.1 Carboxydocella sp. ULO1
GACTTAAAGCACAGGCCCTGCTGGACTCCCAAACAGAACTGCTGAAGTTAGAAAATGAAGAAACAGAAAAGAAACTGGTCCGGGCCAGGAAGAAGCTCAGCCTGGCTATGAGGAAACTGGCGAAGGCAGAGGAAAAGGGGGCTGCTTCAGAAGATATTGAAAAGCTCCGCCTGGCAGTCAAGGGGCGGAACAAGCGGGTGGTTTCACTGGCAAAAAGGCTGGCTGAACTGAAGGATTACCGGGAGAAGGGTACAATACCAAAGGTAGTCTTTGGGGGCAGAAGGCTGTGGGAAAAGGTCTGCCAGGGCCGGGCCGCCCGTGAAAAATGGCGGCACGCCCGCAGGAACCGCCTCTACTCCCGGGGAGACGAGAGCAAGGGAGGCAACCCCAACATTAAGATATTTTATGACGGACAGGACTTCCGCCTGGCTGTTTCCCTCTCCCACCTTTCTGAACAGACAGGCATAGATAAACTTGGTCGCCCCAGGATGAGCCAGGCCCCCAGGGTTGAGGGCAAGTTGTGGCTGCCGGAAAAACACCGGGAACTGGTGCAGATATGGCTGGCCATGAAGTTACCCTATGCGGTAGAACTGATCCGCACCCTGGAAGGACGCTATTTGGTACA
>NZ_BDLQ01000167.1:0-221 GCF_002049255.1 Carboxydocella sp. ULO1
TCACTCCCTACGGGCTTGGACCGGTCCTTCCATTCACCGGCTCTCCCTAGCCTCCTGCGTCACCCCTTCGTAATATCGGTTGTATGGTGGTATCGGATTTTCAACCGATTGTCCATCACCTACGCCTCTTCGGCCTCGGCTTAGGTCCCGACTTACCCTGGGCGGACGAGCCTTCCCCAGGAAACCTCAGGTTTTCGGCGGGCAGGATTCTCACCTGCCTT
>NZ_BDLQ01000168.1:0-221 GCF_002049255.1 Carboxydocella sp. ULO1
TCACTCCCTACGGGCTTGGACCGGTCCTTCCATTCACCGGCTCTCCCTAGCCTCCTGCGTCACCCCTTCGTAATATCGGTTGTATGGTGGTATCGGATTTTCAACCGATTCTCCATCACCTACGCCTCTTCGGCCTCGGCTTAGGTCCCGACTTACCCTGGGCGGACGAGCCTTCCCCAGGAAACCTCAGGTTTTCGGCGGGCAGGATTCTCACCTGCCTT
>NZ_BDLQ01000169.1:0-221 GCF_002049255.1 Carboxydocella sp. ULO1
TTGGCTTTACTTCCACATCCTGCTGCTCCTACCAGCAGTGTGAGTCCTAGCAAGAGCGCTAAACCAGTTCTGAACATGCTCTTATCCCCTCCCTGCATTTATCCCTTCCGACCGACCGGTCGGTCTCTGGTTTCCAGTATATACTACTCCGGCCTGTCGGTCAAGGAATAATAAGGGGAGAAATTAATCAAATTATTTTCTTGAAGAAGCCCCAGATTTTC
>NZ_BDLQ01000170.1:0-281 GCF_002049255.1 Carboxydocella sp. ULO1
ATGTCATTTCCCGAAGTCTATTCTTTACCCGTTTAACTGTTTCCGGGGCTAATCTGATTCCTACTCTGTCTTTCCCTCTGTACATGCTGAAGCCCAGAAACTTCCGCTTCTCTCGAACGTGCCAAGTCCATCCCTCGCTTTGTGTTCGGCCCTTCACCAGTTTGACGTCTGTACTGGCTACTATGACCTCTGCTGACTTCTGCCGGTTCAGCCAGGCCTTACAACCTGGGTTATTGGCATTACCAACATCTCCGGCAGACCTCCCCGGGTAAGAGCGCTGT
>NZ_BDLQ01000171.1:0-221 GCF_002049255.1 Carboxydocella sp. ULO1
AGGAGAGTTTCAGGTTATCCCTTACCCGAACGGCTTTCTTTATATCAGAATACCAGACTTAGCCCATGCTTCCAGCTTCCGGCGTAGCTACCTGATAGGCGTTTTAGCCAGAGTAGTGGTAGATATAGCTTTCTTTTTAGGCAAACCCATTGTTTTAGAAAACCTGAACTTTGGCAAAGACAGGCTGGACACTAATAAAAAGTTTAACCGCATGGCTTCCA
>NZ_BDLQ01000172.1:0-221 GCF_002049255.1 Carboxydocella sp. ULO1
CTCTAATATAAAGGAGAAGCTATAATGCGAGGCAAGGATATCACAAAATCCACATTTTTTCAATTGTTTCAGCCAATTTTTCACGAAAAAATTTTTCAGCTTATTAATAATGCAGGTGTTGACAAATACGTTAAAAAACTGACAGCACTTAAGCTATTCTATCTTCTGGCCTATGCCCAGTTAGAACAATTAAAAGGTCTACGGGATATTAGCAATAGCTT
>NZ_BDLQ01000173.1:0-222 GCF_002049255.1 Carboxydocella sp. ULO1
GCTTTACGTATCGAGTCCCGTCGGCCGAAAAACCTCAGCTTAAGTTGCCTTAAGCCAGGGATTTTCGCCTCAGGTTCGAACTTCGTACCTCGAATTTCGAACCTCGATTACGGCTCGATCCCTCAAAACTAAACAGGATGTTCTTCCACCTAAACTCGTTGTCTCCTTAGAAAGGAGGTGATCCAGCCGCACCTTCCGATACGGCTACCTTGTTACGACTTC
>NZ_BDLQ01000174.1:0-221 GCF_002049255.1 Carboxydocella sp. ULO1
GGCAGCTCTGCCGCGCTGCCTGATTTGCCCCTCGACCCCATACCTGCAACACCGGCAGGTTTACACAGGTATGGTTTAGGCTCCTCCCCTTTCGCTCGCCGCTACTCAGGAAATCGCTGTTGCTTTCTTTTCCTCGGGGTACTGAGATGTTTCAGTTCCCCCGGTTCCCCCCGTACACCTATCTATTCAGTGCACGGTAGCCGGATATTACTCCGGCTGAG
>NZ_BDLQ01000175.1:0-238 GCF_002049255.1 Carboxydocella sp. ULO1
GGTAGATAGGCCGGGAGTGTAAGAGCCGCAAGGCTTTGAGCGGACCGGTACTAATAGGTCGAGGTCTTAACCTCAAAAGAACTCTGTGCGGTTTTGAGGGAGCAATCCCTGAAGAGAATAGTCCGGTGGTAATGGCGGTGGGGCAACACCCGTACCCATACCGAACACGGCAGTTAAGCCCACCAGCGCCGATGGTACTTGGACCGCAGGGTCCTGGGAGAGTAGGTCGCTGCCGGAC
>NZ_BDLQ01000176.1:0-221 GCF_002049255.1 Carboxydocella sp. ULO1
TGAGCCGGATTGAGTACCGCTCCAAGGAGGAACAACAGGCGGAAAACTGGCGCAAAATGTTGCTGGCTATGGCCAGAGACATTCGGGTAATTCTGATTAAACTGGCTGACAGCCTTCACAACATGCGCACTCTCAAGTTTCAATCACCCCGCAAGCAAAAGGAAATCGCTGCCGAAACCCTGGATATTTATGCTCCCCTGGCCAACCGCCTGGGGATTTTC
>NZ_BDLQ01000177.1:0-356 GCF_002049255.1 Carboxydocella sp. ULO1
CGTCCCTGCTCGACCCGTCGGTCTCACAGTCAAGCTCCCTTCTGCCTTTGCACTCTCCGCGCGTTTTCCATTCGCGCTGAGGGAACCTTTGGGCGCCTCCGTTACTCTTTAGGAGGCGACCGCCCCAGTCAAACTGCCCACCTGACACTGTCCCCTACCCGGCTCTCGTGTACGGGTTAGAACTTCAATATCACAAGGGTGGTATCCCACCAGCGACTCCACATAGGCTGGCGCCTACGCTTCTCCGTCTCCCACCTATCCTGTACATGCAATACCAAAATCCAATGTCAGGCTACAGTAAAGCTCCACGGGGTCTTTCTGTCCTGTCGCAGGTAACACGCATCTTCACGTGTACT
>NZ_BDLQ01000178.1:0-221 GCF_002049255.1 Carboxydocella sp. ULO1
AACGTATCGTTAATTTATCTCCCGGGTATTCTTCTTTTACAATCTGCCAAAATTCTTCTGTGCTTTTTGTTTTCATAAGTCTTTCCTTGATGGCGTCATTCATTTTCCCCTAACCTTTTTATAAAATCAAATAATTTCCTATCCTTTTTCTTAAGCAATTCGGGATGTAAGGCGAATATTCTATAACCTTCCGCAAAGTATTCACCAAGGCATTTTGTATT
>NZ_BDLQ01000179.1:0-234 GCF_002049255.1 Carboxydocella sp. ULO1
ATGAAGCACCCTGTACGTCTGATTGAAACAACGGATACAGAAGGGAATCAAATTACAATTGTAACAAATGTCTTTGAGAAGAGTGCCGAAGAAATCGGGCAGTTATATCGTTCGCTGGCAGATAGAAATTTTCTTCAAGTGGCTCAAGCAACACCTGCACGTCAAACATTTATATGGTCTTAGTCAGCAGGCAGTAGAAAATCAGTTATATATCGCATTGGCAACATACTGTTT
>NZ_BDLQ01000180.1:0-1966 GCF_002049255.1 Carboxydocella sp. ULO1
CGCGTTCTATCCCCATCTCTCCACAAGTTACGTATGTCAATAACAGGCTTTATTCGGTATTTATCCCAGCACTTTGTTATTAGTTTTGTATCATCATACCCTCTATCTGCCACCATGGTTTCCGCCCTCTTGAGTATTTCTGCTTGCTTTTCCTCCATCCGTTCCAGCATTCGATGCCCCTCTTTTATGTCAGACTCCGACGCTTTCGTTAAACTGAATATTATCGGAAGTTCATAGGTCGCGTCAACTATCAGATGCAGTTTGTACCCAAACCATTTCACGATCTTCTCCCATGCCTTACCGTTCTCGTACACCCCTCTATATTCCTTCCTGCCATAGTCCGCATCTGTATCCCGGCGACCGTCTGTTTCTCCCTTTTTATTTTTGTGTTTGGCAAATGATGAAATTGCCTTACTGTCCATAGCCAGGTTCTTGCCAAAGTCCGGTAACATTTCAGACAATTGCTTCACCATTTTATCGAACATCTCGTCTATTAAATTCTCTTGTTTCATCAGCGCCTTTAAAAACCGGGTGTATGCCCAGGGCGACGGTACTTGTTCTGTCTACTCAAATAGCTTAATTTGTGGTATAATAGCCATAACAGGCATCCCTCCCTGGGTAAGATTGTTTGTCTTTTCAATTTCAATTTTTTCACAGGTGGGTGCCTGTTGCTTATTTTTTACAACATTTGAGGCTGGGGTGAATTTTTCCCTCAGCCTCTTGTTTTGCGCTAAAAACCCTTTCCTATACACCTTTTTCTGGGGTAAATTTATTTTTGACATTTCGCTAATCCCTTGGCCTGTCAGGATTATCTGACAGCGCAATTAGCTCTTAAAAGAAAATGCGGGCATTGTGAAAACACCGCACAAGCCCGCTGCCAACCATCCGTGGCGACAACCAATAATCGCTAATAAGAAGATACCAAAACGAGCTTGATTTGTCCATAAGTATTTGAAATATCCTTTCACCCCTTGATTTTCTGTGCACCTGGGCCGTGAATGGGTCCGTCGCCACTTCTTTGCCATCAAGACCGGTTACAGCCACCCAGTAGTTGCTTTTCCCTTTTACCCATTAGTAGTGCTCCTGTCCCATACATTCCACTCTGATCACTTTCTGGCCCCCGAGGTCCAGTTCCTGACGGCCGGTAAAAACCGGACTGGCCGGCATTTTCTCATCCATTTGCCTGAACAGAGCCGCCGCTGCTTCCGCACTGGCGGATACGGATACCCACAGAGTTACTTCCTTTTCACCATTACGGTAGCTGGCGATATATCCTTCCGCCAGGTCAATGGGTTTTCCGTGCATCATGGCAATCTGCCGTATTGCTTCCGGCCCGGTAACCAGCTCTACCCGGGGCAAGGAAGCGAGCTGCTGTGGCACGATTTCACCACTGCCCTGGCCCTGCTGCTTAGTATTCCAACCTGGCATTAGCCGCCAGAACACTGCCAGTATAGCCAGCAGGACAAAGATAATCAGAGTATACTTCCAGCTTTTTTTCATATTATCCCTCCTGACGCAGCTCCCGGGCCAGCCTGCACCCGGTAGGTGTGGCCGCCAGCCCCCCCAGGGCTGTTTCCTTCAGTGTAGCGGGCAGGGCCTGCCCCACCTGATACATGGCCAGAATCACTTCATCCACGGGAATCACGCTTTCCACACCCGCCAGCGCCAGATCGATGGCCACCAGGGCGTTGGCAGCACCGGCAGCATTGCGTTTGATACAGGGCACCTCCACCAGCCCGGCCACCGGATCGCAGACCAGTCCTAGAATATTTTTCAGGGCGATGGCACAGGCATGAGCAGCCTGGGCCGGTGTACCCCCGGCCATTTCCACCACTGCCGCTGCCGCCATGGCGGAGGCACTGCCGCATTCAGCCTGGCACCCTCCCGCAGCTCCCGAAACTCCCGCAACTTTGGCAATTACCATGCCGATGCCGGAAGCGGTAAAAAGAGCCGCCACCTGTTCCTC